>JBPCRG010000682.1:0-5038 GCA_050997095.1 Thermomicrobiales bacterium
TGCGACGCTTGCGCGAGCGGTCGATCATCTCGGGCCGGCGCCGTTCCTGGGGCGTCATCGACCGGATGATGGCCTCGACCCGGCTCATGTCCTTGTCGGAGATCTCGGCCTTCGCCTGGCGGAGCTGCGATCCGATGCCGGGGATCATCTCGAGGATCTGGTTGAGCGGACCCATCTTCTTGATCTTCTGCATCTGCTCGAGAAAGTCCTCGAGGTCGAGCTGGCCCTTGAACATCCGATCTTGGAGGCGGGTCGCCTCCTTCTCGTCGGTCTGCTCCTGCGCACGCTCGACCAGTGAGACGATGTCGCCCATGCCCAGGATTCGGTTGGCCAGTCGATCAGGGTAGAAGGGCTCGAGCGCGTCGACCTTCTCGCCCGTCCCGATGAACTTGATCGGGACTCCGGTCACCGCGCGGATCGAGAGCGCGGCGCCGCCGCGGGCGTCTCAATCCATCTTGGTCAGGATCAGGCCAGTCACGCCCAGCTTCTCGTGAAACGCCTGGGCGACGCCGACCGCCTCCTGCCCCGTCATCGCGTCGGCGACCAGCAGGATCTCCGACGGTTTGATCTTCGCATTGACGTTCACGAGCTCCTGCATCATCCGCTCGTCGATCTGCAGGCGGCCCGCGGTGTCGACGATCACCGTCTGATGTCCGCGCTCGACCGCGAACTTCACGCCGTGGTCGGCGATGTCGACGGGATTCGCGTTGACGCCTTCGTCGAAGACCGGCACGTTGATCTGCCGACCCAGCGATTGGAGCTGGTTGACCGCCGCGGGGCGGTAGACGTCGCCCGCGACAAGCAGGGGGTTGCGCCCCTCCTTGCGCAGATGCACCGCGAGCTTTGCGGCGTGGGTCGTCTTGCCCGACCCCTGCAGCCCGACGAGCATGATGATCTGGGGCGGCTTGTCCGGCGTGCGCAGCGGCTCGCGCTCCGTGCCGAGCACCTTGATCAACTCCTCATGGACAATCCCGATCGTCGTCTGCGCGGGAGTCAGGGACTTCAGGACATCCTGGCCGACGGCGCGCTCCCGGACCGTCGCCACGAAGTCCTTGACGACCTTGAAGTTGACGTCCGCCTCGAGGAGCGCGCGCCGGATCTCCCGCATCGCCTCGTCGACGTCGGTCTCGGTCAGGATCCCCTTCTTCGAAAATCGACCGAGCGTTTCCGTGAGCCGGTCCGAGAGTGATTCAAACATGGCTGGTGATCGTCCTTTGACTCTGCCCGGATCGCGTCGGGGCTACAGGGTCTCGCCCGAACCGAAGAAGAGGGCGTCGACGTAGGTCTCGGGCCGGAACTCCGCCATGTCGCTCGCCGTCTCGCCGGTGCCGATGTATGAGATCGGGATGCCGATCTCCTTGGCGACCGAGAATGCGATGCCGCCCTTCGCGGTGCCGTCGAGTTTGGCGATCATGATGTCGGTGATGTCGACGGTCTTCGCGAACTCCTGCGCCTGGACCAAGCCGTTCTGGCCAGTGGTCGCGTCGATCACGAGCAGGACCTCCTGCGGCGCGTCCGGCACGTGCCGCTGCATGATCTTGCGAATCTTGCCGAGTTCCGCCATCAGGTTCGACTTGTTGTGGAGCCTCCCGGCGGTGTCGACGATCAGGACGTCGATCCCGCGGGTGTGCGCCGCCTGCATCGCGTCGAAGACCACGGCTCCGGGGTCGGACCCCTGCGCCTGTGCGATCACGGGCACGTCCAGCCTCTCGCCCCACACCTTCAGCTGGTCGACCGCAGCCGCGCGGCAGGTGTCGCCGGCGGCGAGCATCACGGAGCGGCCGAAGCTGCGGTGGTAGGCGGCCAGCTTGGCGATCGAGGTGGTCTTGCCCACGCCGTTCACGCCGACGACCATGATCACGAACGGGACGCCGCGTTGGAGGATCTTGACTTTCCGGTTTCGGGTCGCGAGTTCGAGCAGGTCGATCATCTCGGCGCGCAGGAACTCCCGTGCGGCGGAGGGGTCGACGACCCGCTCCCGGTCGACCCGCCCGCGCAGCCCGGCCACCAGCTTCTGGCTGATGTCCCAGCCGATGTCGGCCTGCAGGAGCAACATCTCGAGGTCGTCGTAGAGTTCGGCGTCCATCGCCGTGCGGTCGAAGAGACGCGTGATCTCGGAGAAGACCCCTCGCCTGGTCTTCTCCAGACCCTTCTCCAACTGGACGTCGGGCTCGGAGCGGCGCCGGAAAAGGCGACTGAAAACCAACGGGGATTCACTCCGTGTCGAGGTCGATTAAGGGGGGCGGCACGTCTGCAAGCATCGACCGCCTGCGTTTTCGCCGCTTTCTGAGTATAGCACCGAGTATTCTGCCGCCCGTTTCGGGCACGTGACTCGACCTGTCCGCCGCTCGCCGACGCGTCGCGCCGAAGCCCGCAGGGCTCGGAGAATGGAGCCGGGATCTCGGCTTCGCAGAAGTGGGACGGTCACGTGAGCAAGACGATGATGATCAAGGAGCTGTCGCCGGAGGAGCGGCCGCGGGAGCGGTTGTGGGCGTACGGTCCATCCTCGTTGACCAATGGCGATTTGATCGCGATCCTGCTGAACATCGGGGTCAAGGGCCAGCCGGTCACGGAACTCGCCCGCCAGATACTCGCGGAGCATGGCGGCCTGCTCGGATTGATGCGGATGGACGTCCATGAGCTCGTGAAGATCCACGGCCTCGGCCCGGCCAAGGCCGCAACCTTGAAGGCCGCGCTGGAGATCGCGACCAGAGTGGTGGCGCTTGGGCCGGACGAGCGGTCACAGATCGGGTCGCCGGACGACGTGGTCTACCTGATCGGCGTCGAGATGGCGGCGCTCGACCACGAGCAGCTGCGGGTCGTCGTGCTCGACCCCAAGCACCGGGTGCAGGCGATCCGCACGGTCTACCAAGGCACCGTGAATCAGGCGCAGGTGCGGATCGCCGAAGTCTTCCGCGACGCGATCCGTCTCAACGGGCTGGCGATCATCGTCGCCCACAACCATCCGTCGGGCGATCCCACGCCCTCCAGCGCCGATGTCGCGCTGACCTGGGGACTGAAGCGCGCGGGCGATCTGCTCGGCATCGATGTGCTCGACCACCTTATCATCGGCAGGGGCAGACACTCGTCGCTGCGTCGGCTCGGATTGGGATTCGCGAGCGCATGACCAGGATGGTTCCTGATTCGGCCTCCACGGCAATCATGGGATGGACGGAAATATGGGTTCTCGGGGATTCGGCGTGGCGGGAAACCTGGACCGCGCGATCATTGCGGAGTTGGCGTCGGGCGCGGAGGCGGCCGGGTACTCCACGTTCTGGGCCAACGACACGCCCGACGGGGACGGGCTGGAGGCGCTGGCGACCGCGGCCCGCGCGACCGCGACGATCCGGCTGGGCGTCGGCGTCCTGCCGGTGGACCGCCTGCCCGCCGAGACGATCGTCGCGCGCATCCGCAGCCTTGACCTGCCGGAGTCGCGGCTGACCATCGGCATCGGCTCGGGTTCGCTCCGGGTCGGCGCGATCGGGGCGGTCGCCCAAGCCGCCGAGCGGCTGAGGGCGCTGACGTCGGCAAAAATCGTGATCGGGGCGCTCGGGCCGAAGATGTGCGCCGCGGCCGGGGCGCACGCGGACGGCGTGCTGCTCAACTGGCTGACGCCGGAGTTCGCGATCGACCTGAGGCGGATCGCCGAGACGGCGGCCGCGGACAAGGGCGCCGCGGAGCCGTGGATCGGCGCGTACGTGCGCACGGCCCTCCCCGGCCCCGGCTCCGGGCGGCTGATCGAGGAGGGGACGCGCTACGCGTCCTATCCCCAATACGGCGCGCACTTCACCCGGATGGGGGTGCAGCCTGTGGAGACGTGCGCGATGGGGGACGGCGACGCGATCGGCTCCCGCCTGCGCGCGTTCGACGCTGCGGTCGATGAGACCGTCGTCCGGGCGGTTGCAGCGGCGGAGACGCTGAACGCGTACCTCGCGGTGCTGAGGGCCGGATCTCCGGCGATCGGAGTCGGCGGGCGATGAGCGACGGACCGCATCCCAAGAACAGGGTGGAGGCGATCCGGTGGGCCCGTCAGGTGATGGCCGACCCCACCGCCGTCTTTCTGGACACGGAGACCACCGGGCTCGGAGCCGCGAGCGAGGTGGTCGATCTCGCCGTGGTCGCGCTAAACGGGGAGGTGCTGATCAACCACCTCGTGCGGCCCGCGAACCGGATCCCCACCGACGCGACGTTCATCCACGGGATCAGCAATCGCGATGTCGCAAATGCGCCCGACTGGACGGGAATCGTCCGGATGTTCCGCCCGGTGCTCGAAAACCGGACGATCGTCGCCTACAACGCGCAGTTCGACCGCTCGATGGTCGATCAGAATTGCGTGCTGGCCGAGATGCCGATCCTGGACGCGCGGTGGACGTGCGCGATGCGCGCCTTCACCGCGTTCCGCCGTGACTGTCCCGAGCCCCCGCGGATGCACGGCTGGCACCGGCTCTCGACGGCCGCGCGGTCGTTCGGCATCGCCGAGCCGCAGCACCGCGCGCTCTCGGACGCACTCGCCTGCCGGTTGGTCGTCGCCAGAATGGCCGAATCGGAACCGCTTTTCTGATCGGCGGGTCATTGCAAGTACTCATCCGATGAGGAGGCGGGCGGGCGGATCGGCGATCTGTACGAGGTGTGCGGCCAGGCAATGAAGTCGGTGGTCTGGAGCGGTGAGAGATACGCCATCATGGAGAACTTGCGGCGCAGAGAGGCGAAGCGGCAATCAGAGAAAGGCTTCAGCGGGCTGATCGTGGGCACGGAAGGCAAGCTGTTGGAGATCCTGGATGACGTCCATCGAAAGAAGGTCGAATTCACGATCGCCATTTCGCAGCCGGGAGTTTTCGCGAGCAGGGTGAGCGATGATCAGCTTCGGTTGCTCGCGGCCTCGGGGTCGTATGTGCGGGCGTTCACGGCGGGACGATTCGAAGTCTATCGCAGCAGCTGACGATAACTCGGAACGCTGAATAACTCGCGGCTGAGACGGAACATTTGCTCATCTGCCTGGTTCTTCAAGGTGAAGGAGGCAATGGACACGGTCCAGACA
>JBPCRG010000690.1:0-3313 GCA_050997095.1 Thermomicrobiales bacterium
GGGCTGGGTTCCGGATCGACCGCCGAGGCGTTCGTCCGCGCGCTGGGCGCGCGCGTCGCGGGCGGCCTCTCCGTCTCGGGGGTCGCCTCGTCGCTCCGCACCGCGTCGCTCGCCCGCGGACTGGGGATCCGGATCTTCGACGTCGACGAGGTCGAGACGCTCGACCTCGGCATCGACGGCGCCGACGAGATCGCGCCGGATCTCGCGCTGGTCAAGGGCCGGGGCGGCGCGCTGCTCCACGAGAAGCTCGTGGCCCGGCTCTGCGGCCGCTTCGTGATCGTGGCGACGCGCGAGAAGCTGGTCGCGTCGCTGGGCGCGCGGATGCCGCTGCCCGTCGAAGTCGTGCGCTTCGGCTGGACGGAGACGCGGCGCCGGGTCGAGTCGCTCGGCTGCACCTCCCAGTTGCGGCGGATCGGCGCCGACCCGTTCCTGACCGACAGCGGCAACTACATCCTCGACTGCGCGACCGGGCCGATGTTCAACCCGGCGTCGATCGCGAGCGCGCTCAAGGAGATCAGCGGCGTCGTCGAGCACGGCCTCTTCATCGACCTCGCCACGTCCGCCCTGATCGTCGACGAGGACGGCAAGGTGTCGGAACTCGGACCGCGGCCATCAGGAGACGGGTGACGGCGACGCCGGGGCGCCCGCGCCGTCCATGTTCCCGGGCAGACGGGCGTCGAGCATCGCTTCGATCCGCTGCAGGCGCTGCTGAAGGCGGTCGAACGACGCCTCGTCCTCGGTCGGCCGCTTCGGGAAGATGCTGATCGAGCCGTTCGTCTCCAGGATCGCCTTCTCGATGTCCTCGATCCGCTCGATGCTCTGCTTGCGGCAGGCCGAGAGCAACTCCTGCTCGCTCAGCCGCTCGTGGTCCATCGCCTTCTGGATCACCTTGCCGTCTTTGACCAGCAGCGACGTGTGGCCCTCGGTCAGCCGCTGCAATCTCGGGTGCCGGTACTCGATCAGGTTCGCCAACTCGTTGATCCCGATCAGCACCGCCGCGCCGAGCAGGCCGCCGAGCAGGGAGTTGTCCTGCCCGATGATCGCGTTCTGGAGCGTGTTCGAAAGGGTCAGCAGCACGATCAGGTCGAACCGGTTGCTTTGCCCGAGCTCCCGTTTTCCCGCCAGCCGAAGCAGAACCACCAGAAACAGGTAGACGGCCACCGTCCGCAGCACCTTCTCCAGCGGCGGAACCTCGATCGAGAACATGTCGTGGAGCATCGTCTGCACGGTGGACATCCCTTCTGTTCGGGTCGCGCCGGGATCGCTGAATACATGGAGCTCAAGCCTTCGGCGCGGTCGATAGTCTATCGCCGGACCGAAACGGGGACGACAAGATCCTTCGTACCTCGGGATGACTGCGGAGGGGGTGGCTCCGCTCTGCAAAACGACGGCGGACTTGGAGCTTAGTACTACAGTGCCAGTTAGTGATCGGGCAGCCGCAAGGTCTCCGGCATGCGGTCCCAGGTGCCGTCCCGGCGCCAACGGCGATGGCGGCGGTGGACGGTTCGCCACGGTCCGAAGTCCGCCGGAAGCCCGCTCCAGGCCGCGCCGCGCCGGATCACCCGGAGGATGCCCGTCAGCGCGGTGCGGCGGTCCCGAGGCGGCCGCCCGGCGCCCGTCGCCGGCGTCGGCAGGGGCGCGATCCGGGTCCATCGGACGTCGGTGAGGTCCGGGGGCGCGGTGGCCAGGGTCTGGACGGGCGGATCGGCGGTCGGGCGGTGCGCGCGGGCGCGGCGGGCGATGTGGCACCGTTGGGCCTCCGCCTGGTGCCGCCGGCGAAAGCGGGACCAGGCCCAGCGGTGCGCCCGCCGCACGGGCGGGCCGGCCAGGCCGAGGAGCACCCGGCGGACCTCCGGGACCGTGAGCGGGATCAAGTCGCCGACCCCCCTTTTTGGTGCGCCTGGTTCGTGGCGGCGCGGCGCGTGACCTCGAGATGGGCGTGCGCCAGCAAGGCGAGGGTGACGTGGCGATGCCAGGGGGTCCGGTTGCGCACCTCATGGTGGTCGAGGCCGACCACGCCTTTGGCGTCCTCGAAGCCGACTTCGACCGCCCAGCGCATGCCGGCGGCCCGGATCGGCTCCGCGACCGCGGTGTCGACGGGGCCGCAGGCGCGATGGTAGGCGGGCTCGGCGGGATCGCGCGGACTGCGTCGGGCGAGCAGCCGGTGCGCGGTGCCGGGGTCGTCCCCGACCGGAAGACGGATCCAGGCCCGATCGAAGCGCCGCTCACCCCGGCCGCCGCCGCCGGCCGAACAGGTCGCCCAGGCGTGGGGCGGCAGAGCCGCGACCACCCGATCGGCCCGGGCTTGGACGCCGTCCCGCCGGATCGGGTGGGCACGGGAGACCGCCAGCACATGCGGACGGCCGTGCGTCTCCGACCACCGGCGCAGTTCGGTCGCATCGCCGTGGATCTCGTCGGCCGTGACCCACGCCGCCGGGACCCGGGCCGCGAACGCGCGCTCCAGCATCTGGCGGGCGAGTCGCGGCTTGGTCGCAAACCCGGTCTCCTCGGGCACGCCGGCTTCCTCGCGTCGCGCCCGATCCTGGGCCCAGACCTCGGGCAGGTAGAGCGCGCGATCGGCGAAGGCATGACCGTGGACGCTGGCGTACGCGAGGAAGACGCTGATCTGGCAGTTCTCGATCCGGCCCGCCGTCCCCGAGTACTGCCGTTGGACCCCGACCGACTTGGCCCCCTTTTTCGGGAATACGGTTTCGTCGACGATCAGGACGCCGTCAGGCGCGCCCAGGCGCTCCACCACGCAGGACCGCAGGTCGTCCCGCACCGCATCGGCGTCCCGGTCGGCCCCGTTGAGCAGCCGCTGCACTCCGTGCGGGCCCGCCTCCCCCAGGTGCACGGCCAGTTGCCAGCCGTTCTTGCGCTCGACCCGATCGGGCAGTCCGCGCAGATAGCGCGCGGCCCGCGCCCGCTGTTCCGACCGCCGGAACCGTCCCCCGATCCGCGCCTGCACCGCATCGAGGTCCGGCGCCCACGCCACCATCTCCGCCTCGCTCGTCATCGCCCCGCTCCCTCCGGCTGTCTCCCATTGGCCCGAGGCGGCGGAGTCTAGACGATAACTGGCACTGTAGTACTAGAGCGAACAGCGGTAGGGGGGCGTGGAGTCCAAGGATGTGGGTTCCGCGAACAAGAAACCCGCAGATCCACGCCTCACTTCTCGAAACGATGACTGCCGGCTAAACCAGCGACCCTCCCTATTGCCGTTCGTTCTTAGCGGTCGAGCGCGATGAGCTGCTTGGCGACCTCGCGGAGATCCTCGCCGACGATCTCCGGTTCGGCGCCGGCCGGATCCAGCGCC
>JBPCRG010000694.1:0-6861 GCA_050997095.1 Thermomicrobiales bacterium
GGTCTGGACGACCCTGTCGCCGCCGCTCTTTTTCGAGGAGCTTCTGATCGAGGTCGTCTCCATCTATTACAGCCACCCGCTGGCCTGGGACGAGATCGGCTACGCCGGTTTCGCCGACGCCCACGGCTGGCGACAGATCGGCCTGAACCGGCTCGACCCGTTCGGGCCGCGCCCGGCGAACGTTCAGCCCGGTGACGATCATGCCTAAGGGCTTCTACGAAGACGAGATCGTCGACGCGGTCGTGATCGGCTCGGGCGCGGGCGGCGCACCGGTGGCCGCGCGGCTGGCGGCGGCGGGCTGCTCTGTCGTCGTGCTGGAGGCGGGCAGGCACTGGAACCCGGCGCGCGACTTCGCCACCGACGAGCGCGAGCAGGACAAGCTGACCTGGAACGACGAGCGGTTGAGCGCCGGGGCGACTCCCGTCCATTTCGGCCACAACAACTCCGGGATCGGCGTCGGCGGCACCACCCTGCATTACACCGCCTACGTGCCCCGGCCCCATCCCGACGATCTGCGTCTGCGCGCCGATACGGGCGTCGGCGTCGACTGGCCGATCGGCTACGACGACCTCGTGCCCTATTTCGACGAGGTCGAGCGCTTCCTCGGCGTCTCCGGGCCCTCGCCCTATCCCTGGGACCTGGCCCGGACACCCTATCCGCTCGATCCGCTGCCGCTCAACGGCGTCGCGCAGCTGATGCGGCGCGGCTGCGACCCGCTCGGCATCCGCACCTCGCCCGCGCCGAACGCCGCGCTCTCCAGCTCCTACTATCAGGAGGGGGTCGGCTGGCGGCCCGCCTGCACCAACCGCGGCTTCTGCGAGGCGGGGTGCAGCAACGGCGCGAAGGCGAGCATGGACGTGACCTACATCCCGCTCGCCGTCTCCCACGGGGCCGAGATCCGCCCGGAATCGTTCGCGACCGGTCTGGAGATGGACCCGTCGGGCCGTGCGGCCGCGGTCGTCCACACCCGCGACGGCGTCGAGCGGCGGCAGCGCTGCCGGAGCGTCTTCCTCTGCGCCGGGGCGATCGAGACGCCGCGGTTCCTGCTCGTGAACGGCCTCGCCAACTCGAGGGGAGAGGTCGGCCGCAACTTCATGGCCCACACCGGGCTCCAGATCTGGGGCAGCTTCGACGCCGACCTGCAGCCCTTCAAAGGCATCCCGGGCGCGGCGATCTCCGAGGACTTCCGCCGCCCGGCGGACGCGGATTTCGTCGGCGGCTACCTGCTCCAGAGCCTCGGGGTCAAACCCGTGACCTACGCCGGGCAGGTCGCCGGCGGCCGCGGCCTCGGGGGCGAGGCGCTGCGCGCGCACATGCGCGGCTACAACCACGTCGCGGGCATCAACATCCTGGGGGAGTGCCTGCCCCACGAGAACAACTATCTGGAGCTCTCGGATGAGCTCGACGACCGCGGCCTGCCCAAACCCCGGATCCACTACAGCGACAACCTGAACGAGATCCGGCTCACCGCCCACGCCGACCGCACGATGCGCGGAATCTGGGACCGCGCCGGGACCTCCGACGTCTGGGCTTTCCCCCGCCAGGCCCACGTGATCGGCACGTGCCGGATGGGCGCCGACCCGCGCGCGGCCGTCGTCGACGCGGACGGCCGCTCCTTCGACATCCCGAACCTCCTGATCGCGGACAACTCGATCTTCCCCAGCGCGCTCGTCGCCAATTCGGGCCTGACGATCATGGCGCTCGCCCTCCGCATCGCCGACCGCTTTCTCGAACGCGCCAGCCGGGAGCAGATCTGAATGGCCGCCACCAGCTTTCTCGACATCCTGCGCCGAAGCCGGGGCGGCGACAACTACGACGGCGACGAGTTCGGCGGCGCCTCCGGCGCGGACGGCAGCGGCCTGCCCGACGACGGCCCCGGCACGTTCATGTTCGCCACCGGCATCGAGTGCTCCTATCCGACGATCGGCGACGGCAAGATCCGCCGCGACCTGCTCGACGAGTGCGGCCACTACGCGCGCTGGCGGGAGGACATCGGCCTGGTCCAGGAGCTCGGCCTGAAGGTGCTGCGGTACGGTCTGCCGTACCACCGGGTCCACCTCGGCCCGGGCAGGTACGACTGGGAGTTCGCCGACCAGGCCCTCGGCGAGATCCGCCGCCTCGGGATCACCCCCATCCTCGACCTGCTGCACTTCGACGTCCCCGACTGGCTCGGCAACTTCCAGAACCCCGAATTGCCGAAGCACTTCGCCGACTACGCCGCCGCCGTCGCCGACCGTTTTCCCTGGATCAGGTATTACACCCCGGTCAACGAGATCTACGTCGCGGCCAGGATCAGCGCCAAGGACGGGGTCTGGAACGAGCAACTGAAGACGGACGCGGCCTTCGTCACCGCGATCAAGCACCTGACCGCGGCCAGCATCCTGGCCACCCACGCCATCGCCAAGCGCCGCCCCGACGCGATCATCGTTCAGAGCGAGAGCGCCGAGTTCACCCACCAGGCGACCGCGACGACCTCGCCGGAGATCGACCTGCGCAACAAGCTGCGCTTCCTCGCGCTCGACCTGCTCTACGCCCACCCGCCGGACGCCGATGTCATGCTCCACCTGCTCGACAACGGGATGACGCGCGCGGAGTACGACTGGTTCATGCGCGGCGAGCCGCCGGGATATCAGGTCATGGGCAACGACTACTACGGACGCAACGAGCGGATCATCCTGGCGGACGGCCGGACCTGCGAGGCGGAGGACGTGCTCGGCTGGCACCTCATCACCAAAATCTACGCCGACCGTTACCGCAAACCGGTGATGCACACCGAGACCAACGTCTTCGACGCCGACAAGGCGCCCGTCTGGCTTTGGAAGCAGTGGATCAAGGTCCTCAAGATGCGCGCCGACGGCGTCCCCGTGCTGGGTTTCACCTGGTACAGCCTGATCGACCAGGTGGACTGGGACATCCAGCTCGCGGAGAAGCTGGGGCGCGTCAACGCCTGCGGCCTCTACGACCTCGACCGCCGCCCCCGCCCCGTCGCCGCGGCCTACCGCTCCCTGATCGAGGAGTTCGGTCGCATTACCGTCGTCCCCCACGGCGAGCTCTTCGCCGTCACCGCCGACCCCGCCCGGCTCAAAGTCGAGGTGTGACGCGGGTGTCGGGTCTGGCCGAGGATTGATAGACTGAAACCTCAAGAACGCTGGACGCTGCCGCAAGTCGGACCTGACGCCGAGTGTGGTGGTTGCCGGGAGGTCGCGATGGCTATGTATGTCGGCTCCACCGTCATCAACGCCGCCGACATGGAGCGGGCGATCGCCTTCTGGTCCGCCGCCTTGGGCTACGTCGTGCGCGACGCAAACCCCGACTTCGCGGTCCTGACCGACCCGCGGCGCCGGTGGTCGAACGTCTCCCTCCAGCGCTCCGACGAGCCGAAGACGGGCCGCAACCGAGTCCACCTCGACCTTTACACCACCGACCGGGACGGCGAGGTCGCGCGCTTGGAGGGGTTGGGGGCGACGCGGCTGCCATGGGACTACGACGACGGCGACGAGCACGTCGTGATGGGCGACCCCGACGGCAACGAGTTCTGCGTCATTCCCAGTGCCTTCACCCAGGATTGACGCGGCGGGAACAGCTCTTCTCGGAGTCAGCTTGCGTCGTCTGCTCAACGTGCGGCGACACGACGAGATCCTTTGTGCCTCAGTAGTCTGTCAAGGGCCGACTGTCGGGTCTGGAGACCACCGTCAGGCGGGAATCGGGCCACATCGACCCGGCAGAAAAGCCTTGACGGACTACTCAGGATGACGGCGGTGAAGGTGTGCTCACAGTGTCATTCTGAGGCACGAAGAATCTCGTCGTCCTCGGACCGACGCTTCGAATGACGATGACCGATCCAGAGCGCTGTAAGCTAGAATGCCAGCATCTGAAAGGAGAGCACCATGGAGATGAAACTCGAACTGGTCCCGATCCCGGTCACAGACATCGACCGGGCGAAGGCCTTCTATGTCGATCAGCTTGGTTTCAATGCGGACCATGACCAGGTGGTCAATCCGGAGTTGCGGTTCGTGCAGCTGACGCCGCCCGGCTCGGCCTGCTCGGTCGTGATCGGCCTCGGCACGACCGCCATGGCGCCGGGCTCGGTCCAGTCGTACCAGATGGTCGTCGCCGACGCCGCCGCGGCCCATGCGGAACTGTCGGGAAGGGGCGTGGAGGTCAGCGAGGTGCAGGACTTTGGATGGGGCAAGTTCGTCTTCTTCAAGGACCCGGACGGCAACGGCTGGGCGCTGCAGGAGCTGCCGTCGCGTCCATAGTCCTGTGCACTTCGGAGGCAGACGACCGGTTCATTGAGGCCGCCAAGACGCGTCGGTGAAGCCGCCCATCCACCCGTGACCTCGATGGACACATCACACGCGTGGGGGCATCCCAAGGGATGCCCCTACGCATTGCCGGCGGCCTCCTCCAGAAGCTCGCCGAACGGCGCCAGCCCCACCCCCGCCGCCGCCCAGCGCTCCGCGATGATCGGCAGCGCGGCCAGCGTCCTCCGCCACGACTGTTCGGTGCTGTAGCGGTCCGAGTCGTGCAGGAGCAGGATCTCGCCGGCGCGGGGCGCGCCGATCAGCCGCGCGATCGACTCCGCGGTCGCCTTCGCCTCCCAATCCCGGCCCCAGCGCGACCAGAGCACCACCTCCAGGTCCAGGCGTCTGGCCGCCTGCCACGACCCGATGCTGCACGTCCCGTAGGGGGGCCGGAAGAGCGTCACCGGGGCCAGGATCGTGTTCTCGACCATCGCCCGCGCCCGCTTGAGGTCGTCCGTCAGCTCGGTCGGCAGGCGCTCCAGGTGACTCTGGTGCGTATAGCCGTGGATTCCGATCTCGTGGCCGGCGGCGAAGATCTCGCGCGCGTAGTTGGGGGCGATCGCCACCTGCTCGCCGGAGAGGAAGAACGTCGCGCGCAGGCCCAGGCGGTCGAGCTCGCGCGGGAACGCGCCCGTGCCCCGGTCGGGCCCGTCGTCGAAGGTCAGTGCCGCGGCGGCGGTCGAGGCGACGCGGCGGCGCATGGGGAAGAGGAGGCCGCCGAGCGGCGTCCACCCGAGCAGCGGCGAGAACTGCGCCACCGCCGCGAAGCCGGCTCCGGTCAGGAGTTTGCGTCCAAAGCGATGCACCGCAACCCCGCTTCCCCGATCGCCGCGACGCCGCGCTCCATCGCCGCGACCGCCTCGGCTCCCGAGAGGCCCTCGGTTTCGACCACGACCACGCCGGGCGTCGGCGCCGAGCCGTCGTTCTGTTCCGGAACCACCACCCGGGCGTGGCGCGGCTTCAGCGCCAGATCGAACGCGTCCGGATCGCCCGAGAGCGGCAGGAAGAACGCCGGATCGCGGCCGAGCCGGTCGTGGATCGTCTCCGCCGCGTCGCGCGGGCCGTCCCAGACCGCCCACGGGCGGGGGAGCCGCTTGTCGCGCTCTGCGGTCACGCCCACCGCGACGCTCTCGAGCGGGCGCAGCCCGGCCGCGCCGCTCCTGCTGACGAAGAGCGTCACCGGCAGGTCGCGCGCGGCGATCTCCGCCTGCAGCGCCCCGGCGATCTCCGGGTCCGAGACCCGCACCGCGAGCGCGGCCGTCCCGGGCCGGAAATCGGCGCCGACGACCGGCAAGGGCAGCTTCTCCGAGGCGATCGCCACCGGCCACGACGAGAAGATCAGCCAAAGGATGAGCCCGATCACCGCGATCGACCGCACCGGGTGCAGGGACTGCCAAAACGGCGCGGGCCGGGCGGAAGGCGCGGACCGCACCGCCCTCGTCGCCAAGATCGCGGCGACGGGGTCGCAGCCCGCCTCCCGGCGCGGCGCGACCAGCGTCCGCTCCCCGGCGGCGCAGGCGCCAAGGAGCTCGAGCAGCTGGCGCGGCCGCCTGACCACGCTCGCCGTTCCCGCCGCCGCCATCAGCCGCGCGTTCAGCCGCCCGTGTCCGGGCAGCGGCCGGTAGATCAGGATCGGCAGGTCGATCGCCATCGCCTCCAGGCAGGTCACTCCGCCCGCGTTCTGGATCAGGCAGTCCGCCGAGGCCATCAGGTCGGGCATCCGCGGCGTCCACCCGAAGACCCGCACCCGCGGATCGTCGCGGTACCGGGCGCTGACCCGCGCGCGCAGCGCCTCGTTGCGCCCGGTCACGACGATCGGCGAGGCGCCCGCCGAAACCGCCGCCGCCGCCGCGCCCTCGAGATCGCCCACGCCCCAGGCGCCGCCGACGATCAACGGCACGAAGGCGCCGGACGCGAGACCGAGACCGCGCCGGGCCGCGCTCTTCCGCATCTCACCCGTGGCGTCCGCCGAAGGCTCGAAGCGCGGCGACACCGGGAATCGGGCGACTTGCGCCCTGCCGCCTTTGCGCGCGACCATCGCCGCGGAGCAGGCCGCCGGCACGAGATGCAGATCGGCCCCCGGCGACATCCACATCGGATGCGCCCCGAAGTCGCTGATCGTCGCGATCACGGGCTGGCGGATCCTCCCCGCGCGGGTGAGCCGACCGAGCGCGGCGGTGACCAGCGGGTAGGTGGAGACGATGATGTCCGGCTCCGCCGCCGCGATGATCGCCAGCATCTCCCCGCCGTGGAGCCGCCCCGTCAGCCAGCGCGACGCCGCCGCGGCCTGTCTGGTCGAGGTGAGGCGGAAGACGACCTCGTAGAACCACGGGGCATGGCCCAGCATCCAGGCGTAGGCGTCGACCATCATCCATTGGGTGCCGCGGCCCATCGAGCGCAGGCCGTCGGCGGAGACGACGACGTGCCCGGCCCGCTCCAGTGCGGCCCCGAGCTCGCGCCCCGTCGCCTCATGCCCCGCGCCGACCGCGGCGGTCAGGATGAGGATGGTCTTCTGCCCGGACTCCCGTCCAACCCTCGTCACGAGGCCCCCCCGAAC
>JBPCRG010000071.1:0-2969 GCA_050997095.1 Thermomicrobiales bacterium
GCTGCGCCCTCATCTGCTGGAACCACCTCCGGTGACGGTTTTGATAGGCGCTCTAAGTCGGGGGTCAATTATGCGCCGAAGCAGCCGATCGCCATTCGGAGGAGTCTTGCACGCACGGCGTGGAATGCCTTCATGGCTGAAGCGGATGCGACCAAAACCGGTCCTGAACGGGTCGAGTTTCTCCTCGCGCTTGTCCGAAATCTCTGCGCCATCGCCGACCCCGACGAGATGATCGACGCCGAGCTGGGCGGGACGGGTCGGTGCCTCAGGGCATCCCGCTGTCTGGCGGAGTTGGATCGATCTTCATCCTTTGTCACCGTGTCGCAGCCGTGGACCGACCCGGACGCCGCGACGATGCCACCCCAGCTTGGCACCTGCGGGGCATCCGATTTTTGGATGGAGGAGAAGTGGGACGCGCTTGACCGCGGTCCGGTCGGCATTCCGGACGCGCCGACCCTCCCCTCTGCGTGGACATCGGAGGGCGACGCCTCGGCGATGTGCGCCGGGGCGTATGCGCTTGCCGCTTGCCGATGCGATGGGCGGGTCGTCGGCTCGATAGTCGTGACCTCATCACAGCCTCGCGAGTGGAAGGGTTGGGATCGGCTCCTGGGGGATGCGTCGGCGTTCGTGTGGCCACTGGTGCAGCGCGCCCGCGCCTAGGCATCGCTTCGGTTTCGGAATCGGCAGTTTGAGCGCCGGGTCGTCTTTCCCGAGACGACGCTCTCCGAAATCGCGGACTTCACGTACAGCCTCGGCCGCGTCGGCCGGTTCTTGTATGCCGATCGGACGATGCTCGACTTGTCGGGGTCACGTCCCAAACGATCATCAGACGTAACTTTCACTACTTGCACTACCTGCCGAACCGTGCGGTTCGGCTGCAGCGGCAAATCGAGCAGGTCTTCGTGTCCAGAGACACTGTTATCGACGAAACGCCCTTCGTCACGTCGTCGGTCGCCCTCGCGCCCTATCAGTACATCTTTTGTCCGGTGCTGGATGCCGTCGGCGGCGTCGAACGATTGGCAGGCTCGATGCGGGACGTGACCGAACGGCGGCGCGCGCAGGAGCAAAGCCGACAGATTCTGGAAAGCATCACCGATGCGTTCTTCTCCCTCGACGACGACTGGCGTTTCACCTACCTCAATCGCCATGCCGAACGACTCCTCGAGAGCGCGCCGGGAGCCCTGATCGGCCGATTGATCCGGGAGCAGGTCCCGGAACCGTCGGCAGCGAGTTCGAGCGCGCGTACCGCCGGGCCGCGGACGAGCGGATTCCTTCGTCGGTCGCCGCCTACCATTCCGACCACCAACAGTGGTACGAGGCGCAGGTCTGCCCCGCGGTCCCGGGGATCACGATCTATTTTCGCAACGTCTCCGAGCGCAAGGATTCCGAGGATATGCTCCGGGCAGGCGAAGAGCGGCTGCGGGCCATCTACGGCGGCACCCAGTAATACATTGCGGCCTGCCGTCGCCGCACGGCACGCTGCTGGACGCGAATCGCGTGTCGCTCGAATTCGCCGGGGCGACGCGGGTAAGGCGGTGGGATAGCCATTCTGGGATCCTCCTTTGTTTGCTCAAACGGAGGGTGCGCCGGAGACCGTGCGGCAAGCGGTGGCGCGGGCCGCCGCAGGCGAGTTCCTTCGGTGGGACGATCAAGTCCGCAGCCCGGTCGACGACGTCCGATGTTCGACATCTCCCTGCATCCGGTGCTCGATGCCCAGGGCGCCGTCGCGCGCATCGTGCCCGAGGGGCGGGACATCACCGAGCGCGAGCCGCTGGAGCGTCAGAAGGACGAGTTCCTGTCTGTCGCCAGCCACGAGCTTAAGACGCCGGTGACGAGCATCAAGGCGTTCGCCCGACTCCTAGGCCGTCGGTTCCGCAAAGCTGGGGACCTCGCTTCGGCGGAGATGGTCGCCAAGATCGTCATCCAGCTGAACAGGCCGACCGGGCTGATCTCCGTTCTGCTCGACACGACGAAGATCGAGTCGGGACAGCTTCAGTTCCGCTGGGAGGCGTTTGACGTGGACTCGCCCGTCGACGAGGTTGTCGAGCAGATGCACGTGACCACCGACGGTCACACGATCCGCCCCGACGGCCGTGCCGGGCGCTCCATCGTCGCCGATCGAGATCGCACCGGACAGGTCCTGACCAATCAGCTCGCCAACGCCGTCACGTTCTCGCCCGTCGATGGCGACATCGTGGTCGCGACGGCGGTGGGCTTCGCCAGGGTCTCGGTCACGGTCTGCGACCACGGCATGGGGATCAGCACCGACCGTCAGGCGCGGGAGTTTGACCGCTTCTACCGCATCTCGGAGCCTTTGACCGACGGCTCGCCCAGTCTCGGCCTAGGTCTCTTCATCTCGGCCGAGATCATCCGGCGCCGCGGCGGACGGCTGTGGGTGGAGAGCCAAGAGGGGGTTGGGGCCACCTTCGGGTTTTGGCTCCCGCCGACATCCGCCGATGGACGAAAAGACTCGGTCGAATAACAGAGACTCGGTGAACAACGTCGACGCGGCAGAAGAACCGTTGCAGTTCGTCGACGGAGCATGGCGGCAAGGCCCTCGTCCAGCTGCCGAGTGCGACCGTGGGAGGCATCTAGGGGCTTCCCCGGGCGTGGACCTTTTCGAACGTCGCGTGTTCCGACCCGCACGGTCAGCCACTGAGCGAGGGGTTGAAAGCTCATGTCCGTTCGCCCGGTGGAGGGTACCCCAGGCAGGGATCGAACCTGCGACAACCCGCTTAGAAGGCGGGAGAGCCCGTTTACGGCTGTCGTGGGGATAAAAGCAACCGCCTCAAAACCGCTGAAGCATCAGCCTTAAAAAGAGTCTAGCAAATCCGGGAAAGAGAGCAAGGACGCTGTCTGCGCCTTGGTCGCCACGACGGATCGCTATTCGAGAGTGTCCGCTCTCAGATGCCGGAGGCTGCCAAGAAGGCGCGCAGAAAACGGCTGACGCTTTAGCGGCTCAGCAGCAT
>JBPCRG010000084.1:0-5159 GCA_050997095.1 Thermomicrobiales bacterium
GCTAGAGGGCACGAGCCCGGAGAGCTTCGTCACCCGCCACGTCGAGAAGCGCGGCGAGGGCATCCAGCACGTCGGGGTCGAGGTCGAGGATCTCGACGGGTTCTTGGCGCACGCGAAGGCGGAGGGCGTGCGCGTCTCGGCCGAGCGCACGATCGAGGGCATCCGCAAGGAGGCGCTGATTTCGCCGGAGAGCGCCTTCGGCATCATCCTCCAGCCGATCGAATGGCTCGGCGACCTGAAGACCGAGCCCCATCACGTGCGGATCGTGAAGGCGGGGGGGGTGTAGGAGGGGGTCGGGGATCAGGGGTCGGGGACGACGAGGCGAGTGACGCGTCGGCCTGCCGACTGTCGGTTACGGGATGAGGGCGAAGCGGAAGTAGTCGAGGATGGCGCCGAGGCGTTCGGGGTCTCTCAGGAGATTCGCGCCGCAATCGGTGGTGAACGAGAGCCCGGGCCGCTCGAAGATGGCGAGGGAGTGGAGTTCCGGGGCGCGGCGGGAGCGGTAGTAGACGCCGTCGGGCTGGCTGGGGTGGTTCCAGAACGCGAGCGCCCACGCCTGCGAGACTGCGTGCGGCCCGTCGCCGATCCGGTTGTCGAGACCGGGCATGATCTGGTTGAGCGCGGCGCCGTTCGTCACGTCGATGAGGCGTAGCGGGGCTTTCGGCAGGACGGGGCAGAGGCAGCTTGCCTGAAGCCGCGCCTCGCTGACGATCGGACCGAAGTCGCTCGGCGCGACTTCCTGCCCGAAGGCTTCGAGGAACGCGCCGTATTCGCTCTCGCCGAGGTAAACGGTGCCGAACTCCTCCGCGGGCGGCGCGAACCGGCCGTCGACGCGGTTGAAATGGATGGGCCCGAGGTGCGCGGGATGCCCGCGATAGAGCGTGGTCCCCGCGAACTCCCGGAGCGGGAGGCTCCGTTTCGAGAGATCGGCCGGGGGCGATTGAACGCGCTCGGGCGGTCCCGACGGATCGGTCGACCTACGCGGCAAGCTGCTCTCCACGCATCAGGGCCGCGCGAACGACCCGCCCGACGTCGCCGCGCCGCAGCGCCGCAAGCGGGGTCTCGCCGTCGAGCCAGACGTTCGATGTCAGGAAGAACGCGGCTTGGGCCCACGCGCTTTCGCCCCTCAGGTCGGCCAGCACGGATTCGAGGCCGTCGAGCACGCCCTCGGCGCCCAGCTGCCAAGCGGGATAGGAGTACCCGCGCCGGCCGAGTTCGATCCCGATCAGCGCGGATCGCTTCCGGCGCTTGTCGACCGCCTGGCGGGAGATGCCAAGGGCGGCCGCCATCTGCCCAGACGTGAAGGCGCCCCCTTCCTGCCGCAGAATCCACTCCCGGGCGCGAAGTCCGCGGAGTCTCGCCGGGCCCAGCGGGTCGACCGCCCGCAGGGCGGCGAGCGCCGCCAGCTGCTCAAGCACTTGGAGCAGCGCGGAGTAGTCGGACGACGCGCCGGTCGCTTCGACCATGGTCCGCTCGTCGGATTGCTCGGCGAGGGTCGCCAACGCGTTCAACGCGCGGGCGATGAACGCGGCATGGCCATGCCGTGTGGCGACCACGTCGAGCAGGCGCTCCGCCGCCAAGACCGTGTTGGTCGGAACGCGCGGAAAGCGGTCGTCGAGCCCGACTCGGGTCACCATCTGAGACGTCTTCACCAAGACCACGCTCCCCTCAAATACCATTGCACTATAGCTATGCCATGCAACTTCGTCAACCAGTGAGATTGTGCCTGCATCGGAATGGCAGGCATAGGAGCGCGACTCCTCACCCGTCATTCCAGGTGGTCCGACTATGGCCGATCGGGCTGTTGGAACAGAGACGACGAGATTCTTCGTTCCTCAGAATGACCGGTTGAGCACGCATCCTTCGCCGTCATCCTGAGGTCACGAAGGATCTCTCGCCGCGGCGATCGTCGCCGGCTATCCGCGCGCAACGACGGGGAATTGCCTCACGGCAAGAGATCCTTCGTTCCCTCAGGATGACGGCGGTGGAGGCACGCTCAAAAGATGCCAATCGATCTTGCACAGAGCAGTCAGAATGACAATCGCGGGGGTCATCCTGAGGTAACGAAGGATCTCGTCGTTCTCGATTGAACGGGTCGACCGGCTGGTTCCGATCGCTTTACACGATTCCCGATTGCCGCAATCCGGCGATCATGGCCGCATCGCGCCCCAGCCCGGCCAAGATCTCGGCGGTGTGCTCGCCCAGTCGGGGCGGGGGGAGGCGGGCGGCGCCGGGGGTGTCGGCCAGCTTGATCGGGACGCCGGGCATGCGCAGGTCGGGGATGTCGGCGTGCGGGAGGTCGATCACGAACTCCTGATGCAGCACCTGGGGCAGGGAGAGGACGGTCGCGAGATCGTTGATCGGGCTGCACGGGACGCCCGCGCCGTCCATGATCGCGCCCCATTCCGCGGCGGTCCTGTCGGCGAGGGCGGCGGTGACGATCCGCTCCAACTCGGCGCGGTTGGCGATCCGGTCCGGGTTCTTCGCGAAGCGGGGGTCGTCGGTCGGCCCCGGCTGGCCGAGCGCGGCGCAGAAGCGCCGCCACGACGCCTCCATCGCGACGGCGACGACGAGGTGGCCGTCCCGCGTGGGGAACGCGCCGTAGGGCGCGACGCTGGGGTGGCGCGAGCCCATCCGCGCGGGCTGCTCGCCGGTGGCGAAGAAGGCGACCGCGTGATAGCCCAGCCAGCCGATCAGCGAGCCGAGCAGCGAGACGTCGACGCGCTGCCCTTTGCCCGTCCGCTCCCGCACGAAGAGGGCGGCGAGAATGCCCTGGACCGCGTCGGCGCCGGTCGCGAGGTCGACGACCGAGGTTCCGGTCCGCACCGGCTCGCCGTCGGCCTCGCCGGTGATGCCCATCAACCCGCCGTAGGCCTGCATCAGCAGGTCGACCCCGGCGCGCTCCTTGTCCGGCCCCTCGCGGCCGACCGCGGAGACGGCGCAGTAGACGAGCCGGGGGTTGGCCTCGCGCAGAGCCTCCCAGCCAAGGCCCCACTTCTCCATCGCGCCGGTGCGGAAGCTTTCGATCAGCACATCGCTTCGGGCCGCCAGTTCGCGCGCGATGACCCGACCCTCTTCGCGCTCCAGATCGAGGGTCAGGCTCCACTTGTTGCGGTTCGCGCTCAGGTAGTAGGTGTTCTCGCCGTTCCAGAAGGGGGGGAAGCCGCGGGTCGGATCGCCGTGGCGCGGCTCCTCGACTTTGATCACGTCCGCGCCGAAATCCCCGAGGGTCATCGCGGCGGACGGCCCGGCCAGCGCCCGGCTCATGTCGAGCACGCGGATGCCTTGGAGCGCGCCGTTCGGGTCGGTCATGGCGGGTCGCCGCTCCCGTTTTTCGCTGCTGACGCCATTGACGATCGCGGACAGAGTCTTTAGAGTGTCGGACACCTTCGACATCGCGTCAACGCGGACGACGGTCGCCTCGACGGCCGATGACGACCGGGAGCAGGTCTTCGCGACAGGGCACCGCCGGGCGACGCGCGATCGCCGGATCATTGAGGAGGACGGCATGGCTTCGACCGCGGACGTGGTCGTGATCGGCGGGGGCGTGGTCGGAGCCAGCTCGGCCTTCCACCTCGCCAAGATGGGCTCCAAACGCGTCACCCTGCTGGAGCGCAGCTACCTCGGCGCGGGCGCGTCCGGGAAATCCGGCGCGCTGGTGCGGATGCACTACACCAACCCCCACGACGGCGCGCTGGCGGCGCAGAGCCTGCCCTATTTCCTTCATTGGGAGTACATGGTCGGCGCGGGCGACCCCGTCTACCACAAGGTCGGGATGCTCCGGCTGGCGACTCCCCAAGAGGAGGATCGGCTCGAAGCCAACGTCGAGATGCTTCAGGGGGTCGGCGTCAACACCTGGATCATCACGCCGGAGCAGGTCAAGGAGATCGACGGGCGCCTCCACGTCGACGACATCACCGTCGCCGCCTGGGAGCCCGACTCCGGCTACGCCGACCCGAACGCGACCACGATCGGCTTCGGCCAAGGCGCGAAGAATCATGGCGCTGAGATCCGGGTCGGCATCGAGGCGACGAAGGTGCTGACCGAGAACGGCAGAGTGGTCGGGGTGGAGACGTCGGACGGCGTGATCGCGACCGACACCGTGCTGGTCGCGGCGGGCGCCTGGGCCGACGAGCTGCTCAAACCGCTCGGGCTCGACTACGGGCTCAAGCCCACCCGGGTCCAGATCGCGGTCTTCCGGCGCGGCGGCATCGACGTCCGGCCGCACCCGGTGATCATCGACGGCGTCCACATCATGTGGCTGCGGCCCGAAGGCGACCACGGCACCCTCGCCGGGATCGAGATCGAGCACAGCGACGCCGATCCCGACGCCTTCGACGAGGGCATCTCGCAGTCGTTCGTGCTGGAGACGCGCAAGCGCCTCAGCCAGCGCATCCCCGAGATGGCTGCCACCCCGATGCGCGGCGGCTGGGCGGGCGTGATCACGATGAGCCCGGACAGCCACGCCATCCTCGGCCCAGTGGCTCACATCAAGGGGCTGCACCTCGCCGTCGGCGACAGCGGCACCAACTTCAAGACCGCCCCGGCGATCGGCAAATGCCTCGCCGAGACGATCCTCACCGGCCGCGCGGAGACGGTCGACATCACGCCCTTCCGCCCGGGCCGCTTCGCCGAGGGCCGGCCGCTGGTGGGCCGGCACGAGTACGGCGACGAGGGCGCGACCGACGTCTGGCGGTGAGCGTTCCGGCGGCGCGGCCCGCCGACTTTTGATAAGGTCCTGATTCATCCGTCTAGGACAGCGCAGGGAGCTCACGTCACAGGAGGCACAGCGATGACGTCGCACAACGAACAGGTTCAGCGTCTCGTCGAAGGGCTGCGGGCGGGCACGGTCTCCCGCCGCGACTTCATCGCGCGGGCGATGGCGATCGGCTTCTCGCTGCCGATGGCGGGCGCGCTCTTCGCGCAGAGCGCCGCGGCCGCGGGCGGCGGGGCCTCGAGCAAGAGCGCCGCACGAGCGCAGACAACGCCGAAGAAGGGCGGCCAGGTGATCGCCGGGCTCTCGCAGGAGCCGACGCTCTTCAACCCGATCCTCTCCAACCTCGAGGTCGACCGCGGCGTCCAGTACGCGATCTTCGACACGCTCTGGCGGATCGACGAGAACGCCCAGTTCGTCCCCGACCTCGCCACCGAGATCCCGA
>JBPCRG010000354.1:0-7999 GCA_050997095.1 Thermomicrobiales bacterium
GGATGAAGAATAGAGCATTGCTCTAACGTTGTCAAGACGTCGGCGACAGTGGGTTGGACGCGATCCCGTTCCGCGGGGGGGAGGTGCCGCCTCCCCGCAGGTGGCGGGCCTGGGGTCCGGACCGAGATCGCCGTCGAGCAGGGGCATCGCCGCGCTCCCCTACAATGCGCGGGGACGGCTGCGGAATCGGGAGGCGGGAGGCGATGGACTTCGGTTTGACGACGGCGCAGGAGCGGCTGCGGGACGGGGTGCGGGCGTTGTGCGCGCCGTTCGACGGGGCGTATTGGCGGGAGCTCGACCGGGAGCGGGCGTATCCGGAGCGGTTCGTGCGGACGCTGACCGAGGCGGGGCATCTCGCGGCGCTGATTCCGGAGGAATACGGCGGGCGGGGGCTCGGGCTGGCCGAGGCGAGCATCATCTTGGAGGAGATCAACCGCTCGGGCGGGTCGTCCTCGGCCTGCCATGCGCAGATGTACATCATGGGGGCGCTGGTCCGGCACGGGAGCGAGGCGCAGCGGGCGCGCTGGCTGCCGCAGATCGCGTCGGGCGCGCTGCGCCTGCAGGCGTTCTCCGTGACCGAGCCGGAGGCGGGGTCGGACACGACGGCGATCCGGACGACGGCGAGGCGGGAGGGCGGCGGCTGGGTCGTCGACGGCTTCAAGAACTGGACGAGCCGGATCGAGCAGTCGGATCTCCTGCTGCTGCTGGCGCGGACGTCGGGCGGGGAGGATGGGGCCGACCGGGCGGACCGTGCCGACCGCACGCGGGGGTTGAGCCTCTTTCTGGTCGATCTGCGCGCGGCGCGCGGCGACGGGACGATCGAGGTCCGGCGGACGCGGACGATGTTCAACTACGAGACGTACGAGGTGACCTACCGCGGGCTGCGGCTGCCGATGGACGCGTTGGTCGGCGGGGAGGGGATAGGGTTCCGGCACGTGCTCGACGGCTGGAACGCGGAGCGGATTCTGCTGGCGGCGGAGTGCATCGGCGACGGCCGCTGGTTCGTGGAGAAGGGGGCGGCCTACGCCTCGGCGCGGGTCGTATTCGGGCGCCCGATCGGGCAGAACCAGGGGGTGCAGTTCCCGCTCGCGCGGGCGCACGCCCAGATCGCGGCGGCGGACCTGCTGCGGTGGAAGGCGGCCTGGCTCTTCGACGCGGGGCGCTCCTGCGGGGCGGAGGCGAACATGGCGAAGCTGCTGGCGAGCGAGGCGAGCTGGGCCGCGGCCAACGCCTGCCTGGACACCCACGGCGGCATCGGCTTCGTCGACGAGCACGACGTGGAGCGCAAGTTCCGCGAGACCCGGCTCTTCCAGATCGCCCCGGTGGCGAACAACCTCGTGCTGGCGTATGTGGCGCAGCACGTGCTGGGGATGCCGAAGTCGTATTGAGCCGGGGGCTTTGGGCTTTGAGCCGTGAGGTGACCGGCGGCCTCGCTCCCGTGCACCGGGTCAGGAGTTTTTTGCGGTTCGGTGCGCACAGTGCATCGTGATGTGGTGAGTCTTGGCGCGGTCGGTGTTCCTGGTTCGGGCTGCGTGCTTTTGGGGTTACGACGCCGCGGAGGAGGGGGCGTGGGGGCCGACGGCGGGGGCGGCGGGGAGCGGGGCGGTGCGGCGGTCCCGGCGGTCGAGCGCGGAAATGGCCAGCCACAGCGCGGCCACGCTTCCCGGCGCCGCGGCGGCGAACGCGCCGGGCCACGACCACCCGATCCGGCCCGCGACCGCCAAACTCACGGCGAGGAGCAGCCCGCCGACGGCGAGATAGGCCAGCAGCGTCAACGCGAGGATCGCGGCCCAGAGCGGACGCGAGAAGCGGGGAGGGACCGCGGGCGGGGAGGACATGGACGGCACTCCATCCAGGGTGACGGCGACGGGAAGTGGCGCGGGCCGACGGCGATGCTTGTCTCGATCATGCGGCGACGGGGCGGGATTGGCAATCACGATGTCGTCCGGGCCGAACAGCCGTTCGGGCGGTACGTTGTGCCTTGCCGGTCGGCCGTTCCACGTTCCCGTAGGCGGGGTGCGACGCCAAGGTTTCCCCGTCCTCCCGGTTCCGGCGCGGATTTCAATCCTCACCCCGCCCGGAGGCAGGGTGCGACGTAGGTAGCGGTCTCCGGTGGCCAGCGCGGCGGCGTTTCAATCCTCACCCCATCCAGAGGACGGGTGCGACGCGATCCGGCAGCCCGCCGTGATGACCTTGAATGAGGAACCCAAGCGGTTCGCAAAGGTCGAACGACCGCAAGGTCCCCGCGCCTTTGTGGTCGACGGTGTGGTGTTTCTTGCCGGGCTCGCGGGCGCAGGCCTGAAGGTATGCCTGGAATTCCGGGCTGGCTTTGCCGGCGTCGTGGAGCAGGCCGGCGAGGCGTGCGAGGTCCTCGCCGCCGAAGGGTCGGACGAACTCCGCCGCCATCTCCGCGACCGCCCGCAGGTGCTCGTCGAGCGCGTGCCAAGGGCCGCCCGCCGCGGCGGGGGTGTGCGCGAACATGGAGAGTCCTCTCCGGGAAGCCGACCGTCCGACTGGATGTGCAGGTGGAGTGCTTCGTTCGAGAATAGAACGAATGTTCCATATTGTCAACATCTCGCCAGAGAGATGCCGGGCCAAACGCCGCCAAGGCGGATGGACGCCCTGGGACATGACATGACAGGTCGGTTGGGTTGCGCCGTCGTCGGGGCGTCGGTCAGGCGGCACCGGACCGCAGCGCCTCGGCGGCGCGGAGGAGGCCGGAGCGGGGGCTGGCGAGGATGGGGACGGGGCGGGGGAGGTCGGCGGGGGGGAGGGCGTCGGCGACGCGGGCCATGGTGGCCTGGGCGAGCACGACGACGTCGACCTCAAGCATCAGCTGGCGCAGGCCGTCGGCGATCAGGGCGTCGTGGCGCGCGGGGTCGCCCGCGGCCAGCGCGGCGAAGGCGCCCGCGCAGAGGTGCGTCACGATCCGGACGCTGCGGCCGGCCAGGTCGGCGCGGGCGCGCACGAGCGCGGCGGTGGGCTCAAGCGTGGTCGGCAGGGTGGCGATCACGCCGACGGTCTGGCCGGCGCGGACGGCCTCGTCCGCCATCGCCTCGTCGACGCGGATCACGGGGATCGCGACGCCGCCGCGGGCGATCTCGACGGCGCGCCCGATCGACGAGCAGGTGACGAGCACCGCGCCCGCCCCCGCGTCCTCCGCCGAGACGATGTGGCCGACCACCCGCCGGGCCGTGCGCGGCGACATCGCGCCGTCGGCAATGGTGTTCTTGAGCAGGCTCTCATCCATCATATGGAAGAAGGGCGTGCCCGGGATCAGCTCCGCGCACAGCCCGGCGAAGGTCGCCACGTTGACCGCCGCCGTGTGCAGCAGCGCCAATGGGCGCAAGGCGTCGATTCCGTCATCGGCCACGGTCGTCCTCACCTCACTCAGTTCGCTTCGTTCGCCGCCGCAAGAAGCTGGTCGACCGTGGTCTTGCCGACAAAGAGACCAACCTCCGTGAGCCCGAGCAACGGCGGGGCGATGGCGGGAACAAGATCCAGGTTCTTCGCGAGCAGCAGCACGCCCGCGCTCCCGAACACGGTCAGACCGAGCGACGCCGCGACGCTCCGGGCGCCACGGTCGTCAAGCAGCACGGGCGTCGCGCCATCCGCCGCGACGGTTTCGCCGATCACGGCGGCCTCCCAGGCGCCAAGGCCCGAGGTTTCCGGCAAACGGGCATCGCCTCGGGTCGTCCGCCGAATCCAGGAGACGTCCGCGATTTCTGCGGCGCCGGGTCGGTTCCTGCCCTGATCGACCACTTCCCGCCACACGGCGCCGGGAACAAAAACGTCGCCGAAGACGGAATGCAAAAGGTCCGGCCGGGCGATCGCCGAGTGCAGGATGAGCACGCCGCTGTCGCTGATCGCGGCCATTTCGAGGCCACTGCCGGATCGCGTCGAGCTCCTCCTGAACCTCCTCGGCGGTTTGGGGGCCGGATTCGATGTGCAGGCGGGCCATCAACGGCAGGAGATCCCACTGGGACATGCCGAGCAGCTCCGCGGCCTTGCCCCGGCTGATCCGGGCGTCCCTGAGCAGATCGAGGATGAAGGCGCTCCGTGCCTTTGCGGCGATCTCCGCGTCGGAGCCGAGTTCCTCGAGCAATTCCCGCGGAAGCTCAATGGTCACGGTCGCGGTCGTCATGTCAATGTCCTTGCCGTCGGTCGATTGGCGCCGGAGGCGCACGCCCCGGAGGGTGCCGCCGCGAACATACCATACGTGTCGGCACGCACCTGTCGTCGCCTCGGCGGGCGACGTCGATCGGTTTGGAGCGCGACCGCCTACCTGTTCCGCTGGCGGGGGTCGAGGGCGTCGCGGAGGCCGTCGCCGAGGAGGTTGATCGAGAGCACGGTGACCATGATCGCGAGGCCGGGGAAGAAGCTGACCCACCAGAAGTGGCGCATCATCGCGCGGCCGTCGGAGAGCATGTTGCCCCATTCGGGCTTCGGCGGCTTCACGCCGAGGCCAAGGAACGAGAGGGTGGAGCCGAGGATGATCGCGCCGGCGATGCCCAGCGTCATCAGGACGATGATCGGGGGCAGGATGTTCGGCAGGATGTGGCGGAACATCATCGTCCGGTCCCGCGCGCCGCTCACCCGCGCCGCCGTCACGTACTCCGCCTCCCGGGCGCTGAGCACGCTGGCCCGCACCACCCGGGTGTACTCCGGGATCGAGGCGATGCCGACCGCGAGCATCAGGTTGAAGAGGCTGGTGCCGAGGATCGCGACGAGCGACATCGCGAGCAGGATGCCGGGGAAGGCCAGCATCAGGTCGACGGCGCGCATGACGGCGGTGTCGACGAGACCGCCGTAATAGCCGGAGATCAGGCCGAAGGCGACCCCGATCAGCGCGGCGATGCCAACGGCGACGAGCCCGACCGGCAGGGAGAGCCTGCCCCCGTAGAGCACGCGGGAGAAGACGTCGCGGCCGAAGCTGTCGGCGCCGAAGAGGTGCGACATGCTCGGCGCGGCGCGGATCGCCTGCGAATCCTGGGCGATCGGGTCGTACGGGGCGATCAGCGGCGCGAGCGCCGCGGACCCCACCATCGCGAGCAGCACGAAGAGGCCCGCGACCGCGCCGGGGTTGCGGCGCAGGCGGCGGAGCGCGTCGCGGGTCAGGCCGCTCGACCTCGCCTCGCGCGCCAGCACCGTGGGCACGCCCTTCGGGCCGAGCGCGCCGAGGGAGGGGGGCGCGGCGGACCGGGCCGTGGACGGGGACGTCGGGGATGCGTCACTCATAGCGGATCCGGGGGTCGATGAAGGCGTACGAGAGGTCGACGAGGAGGCTGACGGTGACGTAGATGACGGCGGTGACCAGTACGGTGCCCTGGATCAGCGGGAAGTCGCGGTTGCTGATCGCCGAGACGGCGAGCCGGCCGAGACCCGGCCGCGAGAAGACCTGCTCGGTCACGACCGCCCCGGTGAGGAGCCCCGCCAGCTGGATGCCCATGTAGGTCACGACCGGGATCAGGGCGTTCTTCAGCGCGTGCCGGATCACGACGAAGCGCTCCGCCAGGCCCTTCGCGCGCGCGGTGACGATGTAGTCCTGATGCAGCGTCTCGAGCATGGTCGATCGGACCAGGCGCGCGATGTAGGCGGACGAGGCGAAGCCGAGGGTGACCGCGGGCAGCGCGAGATGGCGCCAACCCCCGAGCCCGGTCGCCGGGAAGAGGTTGAAGCGGAAGGAGAGGAGGAAGAGCAGGAGCAGGCCGAGGTAGAAGACCGGCATCGAGACGCCGACGAGGGCGACGACCATCGCCCCGGAGTCGATCCAGGTGTTGTGGAAGATCGCGGCCAGGATGCCGAGCGTGACCCCGAGCACGATCGCGATCCCGAGCCCCGCGATCGTCAGCTGGACGGTCGGCCAGATCGCCTCGCGGATCGAATCGGAGACCGGGCGCTGGCTGTGGATGCCCCGGCCGAAGTCGCCGTGGACGACGCCGTTCATGTAGTCGCCGTACTGCCTCCAGAGCGGCTGGTCCAGCCCGTAGAGATGGCGCAGCTGCTGCGCCCGGGCCTCCGAGATCGGCTTCTCGCCCGAGAAGAGCAGCACCGGATCGCCCGGGGTGAGATGGGCCATCAGAAAGGTGAAGAGGCTGATCCCGATCAGCACCGGGACCGCCTGCACGACGCGGCGGAGGATGTAGGTTGTCATTGCGGCGCCTTTGGCGGGGGTCGGGGATCAGGGGTCAGGGGTCGGGGTTGAGGCGATGCGCGGGAGACGCCTCGGCGCTTCCCTTTCGTCCCCGACCCCTGATCCCCGACCCCCGACCCCCCGTCAGATCTTCGCGTCGTTCAGCCAGACGTAGGAGGCGAGGAAGTCGAGGTAGTCGCCGGTGAGCTTCTTCGACTTCGCGTTGTAGGTGAGCGAATCGGACATCGGGATGGTCACGGCGTCCTCGAGCACCTTGATCTGGACCTTGGAGTAGAGCGCCTTGCGCGCCTCCTGGTCCTGGTTCGACGCCGCGTCCTCGAGCCATTTGTCGACGTCGGTATTGCTGTAGTTGGCGAAGTTGAATGCGCCGATGTTCTTCGACCAGAAGATCGTGCGCAGCACGTCCGGGTCGGCGTAGGAGAACCAGAGGAAGCTGATGTCGTACTTGCCCGCCTTGCGGTTCGCCCGCGCCGCGCCGCGCTCCATCGCCTCCACGATCACCTCGACCCCGATCGCCTTGAACGAGCCCTGGACGAAGGTGGCGATGGCCTTGTCGTTCGGACGGTCTTGGACCGACCAGTACATCGACAGCTTGGCCCCGTCCTTCTCGCGGACGTCGCCCTTCTTGACCCAGCCCGCGGCGTCGAGCATCGACTCGGCCTTGGCCTTGTCGTAGGTGTACATCGTCTCCGTCTTCGGCTCGTAGCCGAAGGTTGGCTTCATCAGCGGACTCGAGGCCGGGGAGTTGATTCCGCCCCAGACCGCCTTGTTCATCGCGTCCTTGTCGATCGCATACGAGAGCGCCTGGCGGACGGCCATGTCCATCTGCGGCTTGCCGGGGCGGGCGACGTTGAAGAGCAGGATCCAGCCCGAGCCCGGCTGGCCCAGCTTGACCACCTCGAGGTCCGGATTGTCCATCACGTCCTGCAGCTGGAGCGGGTCGACGGTGTCGATGTACTGCGTCTCGCCGGAGATCAGGGTGCCAGTGCGGACCGAGTCGTCGGGGATGATCTTGAAGACGATCTCGTCGAAGTAGGCCGCGCCCTGGTTCTTGAAGAAGGACGAGCCCCACTTGTAGTCGGCGTTCTTCTCGAGCGTGACGTGGTCGGCCTCGATCCATTCCTTGACCTTGTAGGGGCCGGTGCCGACCGGCTTGCGGGCGAACTCGGCGAGCCCCATCTTCTCGACCGCCGTCGGCGAGACGATGCCGAGGTAGCCGTTGAGCCCGGTCAGGAAGGGCGCGAAGGGTTTGCTGAGCACCATCTTGATCGTGGTGTCGTCGATCACCTCGGAGTGGTCGTAGGAGCCGATCTGGTCGTGCGACTGCCCCGGGCTGATGAACTTGGTCACGTCGCCGGGGGTGACGGCGTCGACCGGCGTCCCGGCCGCGACGGCGGAGGCGGTGTATTTGTCGAGCGCGACGACGCGGTCGTAGGTGTACTGGACGGCCTTCGCGTTGAAGGGGGTGCCGTCGTGGAAGGTCACGCCCTGCTTGAGCTTGAAGGTCCATTCGAGACCGTCGGGGTAGACGCTCCACGATTCCGCCAGCGCGGGCACGATGTCGGTGGCGTTCGGCATCCAGACCAGCGGCTCGCAGACGTTGAGCGTGACGCGGATCGTCGAGTCGAAGTTCGTGACCGCGGGGTCCATCGTGCCGTCGAGATCGAAGCCGAGGCCGTAGGTCAGCGTGCCGCCCGGCTGGATGTCCTGCCGGAGCACGCGGGCACTCCCGGCCATGGCGCCACCCGCCTGGGCCGCCGCGTCGAGGCGGGCGACGGCGAGCGCCGCCGCCGCTCCGCCCGCGCCGGCCAGCAGGCGGCGCCGAGAAACCGGTATGTTCAAATG
>JBPCRG010000582.1:0-6705 GCA_050997095.1 Thermomicrobiales bacterium
GTCCCGTGCCCTCCCATGGCCCGCAGGTCATGAACTCGTTCAATGACACCGATGCCTCGATGGGGAACGAGGTCATCGACCAACGATGACGCCGATGCGCCGATGGGGAACGAGGCTATCGGCCTGCGGCCGATGGGAGGGCACGGGACCCTCCCCTACGACGACGACGACGAGGCGGCGGCGACGGCGGCGCTCAATGCCTATGCGCCGATCGCGCGGTCGATCAGGCGGCGTTTGACGTGGCGGGCGTTCTCCAGGGCGAGGTTCAGCGGGTCGTGCGGGGCCAGCCCGTGCACCCGCTCGTGCTGATGCTCGACCATCGGGAAGGTGGTCAGGTTTCCGCGCGGGGTGTACTCCATCAAGATGAAGGCGTAGTGCAGGTCGAGGGTGGTCGCCAGCGTCTCCACGATCTCGGCGGTCGCCAGCTCGTGCGAGATCGAGCGGTCGCGGTAGCTGTTCAACCACAGTTTCAGATGCTTCAGCTCGACCACCTTCCGGTTCGGCACGAGCACCAGGTGGACCGTCGCGAAATCCGGATAGCCCGACCGCGGGCAGAGGCAGGTGAACTCCGGGTACCGCTGGTAGAGAGCCTCGGGCAGCCACTCCGGCGCGGGCCAGATCTCCCAACGCCCGGGATCCGCCGCCTCCTCGACCGCGTCCGCTCCATACGCCCGTTCCGTCATCGGTTCGTCGCCTTCCTGTCTCCGTGAAAAAACGCGTCGATCCGGACGCCGCGCGGGTCAGGTATATTCCTCCGCAACGAGAACACGATCCAACAAAGCCTGTCGAGGCCCCGCGCCCATCGTGCGGCCGGAGTCCCGGCCCGGAGGAGCCTGCACAACCATGGCGCGCCGCACATCCCCCTACCACCGGAAATACCTCGCGCTCGGGGCCGAACTGGTCGACCGGATCGGCTACGACGCGCCGCTGCGGTACACGACGACGGAGGCCGAGCACATCGCCACCCGCACCGCCGCCGGTCTCTACGATGTCTACCATCAGGGCGCGGTCGACATCAAAGGCAAAGACGCCACCGCGCTGCTCCAGAAGACGATGGTCAACGACGTGACCCGGATCGGCGACGGCCGGGTGATCTACTCCTCCATGCTCAACGAGCGCGGCGGGATGGTCGACGACCTCACCTGCTACCGCGAGGCGGAGGACCACTACTGGCTCAGCCCGACCCCCTCCCGCGTCGACGCCGTCGTCGCCTGGCTGACCGGGCAGGCGCGCGGCATGAACGCCTACGTGACCAACATGGTCTCGGGCACCGGGTTCATCTCGATCCAGGGGCCGAACTCCCGCGCCATCGTCGGGACGATCACGGAGATCGACCTGAGCACCGCCGCGCTTCCCTACTACGCCTTCGCGCACGGGGTCGTCGCCGAGGTTCCGGCGACGGTCGCCCGCACCGGCTACTCCGGCGAGCTCGGCTACGAGGTCTTCTATCCGCGCGAATACGCCGAGCACATCTGGGACGCGGTCATGGCCGCCGGAACCGGCCACGGTCTCGTCCCCTGCGGTCTCGGCGCGCTGCGCAGCGTGCGGATGGAGAAGCGCTACCCGCTCTACGGGCTCGACCTGAACGACGGCACCTCGCCGCTGGAGGCGAACCTCGGCTGGACGGTCCGCTTCGGCAAAGGCGACTTCATCGGCCGCGAGGCGCTGCTGCGCCAGAAGGAGGCGGGCGTCACCCGGACCCTCGTCGCGATCGAGTTCCCCGACCTCGACTTCCTGCCCGCGACCGGCGACGCGGTGACGATCGACGGCGAGCCGGCCGGAACCGTCACCTCCGGCGACCGCGGTTTCTTCGTCGGCAAAAGCATCGCGCTGGGGTACCTCACGCCGGAGATGGCGGCGACGGGCGCCGCGGTCACCGTCACCGACAAAACCGGGGCCTCCCACGCCGGCGTCGTCAACACCCGCGCCGCCTACGACCCCGACCGGGAAAAGGCCAAGGCGTAGTCCGCGCCGTCCCACAATCCCGCCCGAGGGATCACATCCGGTAGGGGCGGCCCTCCGTGGCCGCCCTCTCGTTGGCGGGTCCGTTCATTCATTGGAACGGGAGGTCAGGCACGGAGACCTGCCCCTACCGCAGGAGGTGACGGCTCCTCCGTCGACTTTGCGGCGCCTGGCGAACGGTGAAAGGAACGAGACCCGCCGATGAGCAGGGACGCCGGGCACGAGACGACGCTGCGGGGGATGTGGCGTCAGGAGTTCGCCGGGTATTCGCGGCCGCGCTTCACCCACGATCTGCGGGCGGGGCTGACCGTCGCCGCCGCCGGGCTCGCCACCGCGATCGTCGGCGGCGCCCTGATCGGGGCGCTCGGCGGCGCGCCCTACCAGATCTCCGGCCCGACCGGCGCGATGTCGGCCGTCCTGATCGTCGTCGCCCAGAAGCACGGCGAGCGCGGGCTCTGGCTCGCGGGGCTGATGGCGGGCGTGGTCATCCTGCTGCTCGGGCTCTTCCGCCTGGGCCGGATCATCAACGTCATCCCGGCCCCCGTGATCACCGGGTTCACCAGCGGGATCGCGCCGGTCATCTTCACCGGCCAGATCGACAACGCCTTCGGCATCCACACCCCCCGCGCGCGGTAGCGCCGCCGCCAAGCTGCTCGGCTACGCCACCGCCCCAGCAGTCTCGGCACCGCAATCCCGACCACGACGAGATTCTTCCTCCGTCAGAATGACATGCGGGGATCGTTTCCGTCGCCATCATCCTGAAGCATGAGGATTCCCGCGCGGTGCCCGCGACGTCAGAGAGACTCACCATTCGAGAGCCCGGGGTCGTTCTCCCGCTCGAGTCGGGAGACGTTCTCCCGGCTTCGCTTCAGGCGGACGGCGATCCTGCCCTGCGTCAGTCCGCGGCTGCGCCGAAGCTCGCGAAGCGTCGCCGGATTGTCCATGGCCCGCATGCAGGCCGCGATCCGACGGCTGCGCACCGGATCCGCCATAGCGGGATCAAGCAGGTCGCCGATGGGTTTGGTCGCCATGGGGTCGACTCCATTCTTGTCTATCTCTGCCCTCGCTCGGCGAGGTGCCGGGCGTCACGATCGTCGGCGGGCGGGATGTTGATCTCACTCGGGAGCGCCGCCGCGACAGCCGCCCGGCAGCGTGCGTTATCGCCCGAGCAACCCACGGTGTATCGGCGGCTCGGAACGCGCCGCGCCGCGCGCCGTATGATCGCATCGTTGAATCGGTCACCGCCGCCCGCTCCCGGAGGTCACGACGCCCGTGCTGCCCCGCTCTCCATTCGCCGGTTCCCTTCCGCCCCGACTCAGCCGCCGGACGCTGCTGCTCCTCGCCGCGCTGGCCGCCCCGCTCTCCGGCGCGGGAGCGGGCGCGGGGGCGGATTCGGCGACGCCGTTCGCCGAGCCCTCGCCGGGGGTGGACGACGCGCCGGTCCCGGTCACGTTCCCGCGCGACGACGGGCCGCACGACGCCAAGCTCGAGTGGTGGTACTACACCGGGCACCTGCGCACCGCCGACGACCGCGCCTACGGCTTCGAGTTCGTCGTCTTCAAGGGCCAGCAGGGCGTGCTGAACGGCTACGCCTCCCACTTCGCGATCACCGACAGCGCTACGAAGTCGTTCCACTACGACCAACGCCTCATCTTCGCCCCGCCGACCGCGCGCGACGCCGCCGACCGCTTCGATCTCACGGTCGACGCCTGGCGGCTGCAAGGGGGCGGCGGCTCCGACGCGCTGGTCGCGGCCATGCCGGGGTACGGGCTCGACGTGACGCTGGAGAGCCGGAAACCGCCCGCGCTGCACGACGGCGACGGCTACATCGCCTACGGCAGCGGTGAGGCCTCGTACTACTACTCGCGGACCCGGATGGCCGTCGCGGGCTCCCTGACCCTCGACGGCGTCGCCCAGCCCGTCACCGGCGAGGCTTGGTTCGACCACCAATGGGGGAACTTCGCGACCTACCAGAAGGGCGGCTGGGACTGGTTCTCGGTCCAACTGGAGAACCAGACCGACCTCATGCTCTACGTGATCCGCGCCCCGGACGGCTCCCCGCTGATTGTCGACGGCTCGGTCGTCGCCCCGGACGGCGCGGTCACCGTGCTCGACCGCGGCGACTTCACGACCTCTCCGACCGGGTCGTGGACGAGCCCCGCGACAGGCGTCGTCTACCCCTCGGGCTGGACCGTCGCGCTGCCGAAACAGAAGATCGAGCTCACGCTGACGCCATCACAGGCCGATCAGGAACTCGACGTCCGCAAGAGCACCCGCAACATCTATTGGGAGGGCGAGGTCGCCGTCGCCGGGACGATGGACGGCGCCCCTGTCGCCGGCCTCGGCTACGTCGAACTCACCGGCTACACGTCTACGAAGCCGTAGACGCAGGCACTTCGATGAACCGCCTGCCGCGCGGCAGGCGGTCCGCGGTTTCCCCTCCGACGCCCCCCCCAACATGGGCCATCCTGCCCAGCCCGCAGGTCCTGTGCGGCGCCTTGCCGCATCGCGCGCGTTCGCCCACAATGAACGGACACGCGCGCCTCCGACATCGGCCCACCGCTTCGGCACGCCCCGCGATCAGGATTCTGAGATCGGGAGCCGAGCACGCGCGCGCTTGGAGGGAACCATGTTGGCTGCCTCGCATGAGATAAACGACGGGGATCGGACACCGGACACCGGCCGCGGCTGGACGGCGAGCCGCCGGGTGATGCTGAAGGCGTCGGCGCTGCTCGGCGGCCTCGCCGCGCTGCGCGGGGTCGGCCCGGGCGGCGACGGCGACGCCTCCGCCGCGAACACCGGCTCCACCAGGGCCGAGCGCTGGGCGGAGGGCGACCACGACGCGGGGTTCCGCGCCGCGGACGCCGGCGGGTTCCGCACGGTTTCGGTCGGATTCACCTGGTACGCAGTCGGCGGCAGCTGGCTGCCCGCCGGCGGGACCGCGGCCTCGGTCGAGCTGAGCACGAGCGCGGACGGCGTCTCCTTCTCCGCGCCGGTCATGACCACGCCGGCGGTCGAGGACGGCGGGCGGCCGAACCGCGGGGGCCGCGTCTTCCTCAAGCTCGTCTTCTCGGACGGCGCCACCACGATCCGCTACCGCACGCTCGACGGCGGCGGCGCGCCGGTCAAGCTGCCGGGCTTCGAACTGGTCTTCATCGACGCCAGCGGCGGGCCGCGCGCCGCGAACTCGATCAGCGCCGCGGGGCTGCCCGCGCTCGGCAAACCCGACGTGGTCTCGCGCTCGGGCTTGGGCGCGGACGAGTCCCTGCGCTTCACGTCCTACGGCGAGATCTGGGTGCCGGAGTACCAGTTCGTCGAGCACGTGATCATCCACCACACGGCCACGCTGAACACGACCGACCCCTATCTCGAGATGCGCTCCATCTATCAGTACCACGCGGTCGAGCAGGGGTGGGGGGACATCGGCTACAACTATCTGGTCGACCGCCAGGGGCGCGTCTTCGAGGGGCGCTTCGGCGGCGACAACGTCGTCGGCGGCCACGCCTTCCAATACGCCTACGGCTCCTCCGGCATCGGCACCCTGGGCACGTTCTCCGCCGTCGACGTGACGGATTCCTGCCGCGCCGCGATCGTCGCGATCACCGCCTGGTGCGGGCGCAACCTCGACCCCGCCGCCAAAACCGACTTCCACGAGACCCGCCTGCTCCCGACCGTCGCCGGCCACCGCGACGTCAACGAGTCCGAATGCCCGGGCGACGTGCTCTGGAGCGATCTCCCCGGCATCCGGACTGCGGTCGCCCAGCTCCTCGCGCAGACCAACCACCCGCCGGACTCCGGCGTCCCGGCCAACCCGTTCCGGTTCAAGACGCCGGACAACGTGATCATCCGGGGGACGACCTATCTCCGCGTCGCCCCCTCGTCGTCGGCGCGCGCGATCCGCAAGCTCACGGTCGGCGCCGCCACCCCCGTCATTTTCGCCGCGATCGTCGGCAAACCGGCCGTGGTCGCCGGGGTCGAGTGGTACTTCGTGCATTTCGAGGACGACAGCGAAGGGTTCGTCCTGGGGTCGAAGCTCGCTCCCGCCCCTCCCGGCTCGCCGCCGGACCCGATCTTCGAGGTCGGGGACAAGGTGAGCGTGCTCGTCGCCGCCCTGCCCCTGCGCCGCTCGCCGGGCAGCGGCCAGAACGCGCCGTTCGAGCTCGCGCGTGGCGACGCCGCGCAGGTCTCCGCCGCCTCGGTCGCGGCGACCGGGTTCCGCTGGTTCGGCGTCGCCTCCCCCACCCACGCGACCGGCTGGGTCAAGCAGGAGACGATCGGGCTCGCGCAGCCGCGCACGCTCTCGCTCTCGTTCACCTCCAGCATCGTCGGCAAATCGAACTACGCCACCGTCGCCGGGTTCCCGGTGAACCGGAGCGTGACGATCCAGTGGGACGGCGTGCCGATCACCACCCCGCTCCCCTTCACCACCGGAGACGACGGCGGCGGCACGATCCGGTTCTTCCCGCCGTCGTCTCCGGTCGGCCCGCACACCGTCTCCGCCGTCGTCGGCATCGCCCAAGCCCGGCGCGCGCTCTCGATCACGCCGCGGATCCGGCTCATCCCCGTCACCGGCGCGGTCGGCGCGACGATCGCCGCCCAGATCACCGGCTTCGGCGCGGCCGAGACGGTCACTGTGCAGTGGCCGCTGAACGGCGGCTTCACAACCCTCGCCAGCCCGACCACCGACGCCAACGGCGCCGTCAACACGAGCATCGTCATCCCCGCGGGCGCATCCGGCACGAC
>JBPCRG010000606.1:0-3493 GCA_050997095.1 Thermomicrobiales bacterium
GTGTCGGGGTCGTCGTCGTCGGCTCGGGCGTGGAGGCGGGGGTCGACGTCGGCGAGAGGGAGGCCTCGTCCGTAGGGGTCGGGCTGGGCGACGGCGTCGGCGACGGTGTCTCCAGAGGCGGCGGCGCGGCCTCGACGAAGGGCGCGATCGGCGGCGGCGACCAATCCGTCAGCACGGCCAGACCGGACCCATACGGGTCGGCGATGATCGCCGCGTAGTGCGCCGCCCAGCCCATCACCGCGGCGATGTAGTCCGCCGTGCAGGTGCGGAAGATGTCGCAGCCGAAGCCGAAATAGGAGCCGGCGGCGTTCTCCCACGACCCGTAATCGTTGAAGCGCGCCATTAGGAAATTGCCGCCGGCGAGGATGTTCGTCGCGGGATCGTGCCAGAACTCCTCCGAGATCCCCATCGCCAGCAGGTTGTCGGGCATGATCTGCATCTGGCCGCGGGCCCCGACCGGGGAGATGATGTTCGGGTTGCCCTGCGACTCCACGCGCATGATCCCGGCGATGATCTCCGCCGGCGTGCCGGTCGTCTTGGCGGCCGCGGGGATCTCCGGCAGCCACTGCATCACCGGATCGTCGAGCCGGGGAACGGTCGGCGCGGGCGCCGGCGTCCGCGTGGCCTTGGGCGTTTTCTTCGCGCCCGTCGCCGTCGGCGGGGCAGTCGCGGCCGGGGCGATTCCGGCGGGATTGACGAACTCCCGCGGTTCGGGCTTCTCCCGGATGAACTGCGCGGACTCCGTGGCGGTCGCGGGCGGGTCGGCGGACGAGGCCAGCGCGGCCGTGGACGGCTCGGAATTTAAGGCGCGCGGCGCTTGGGCGGAGGGGGACGCCGGTTCGGGCGCGGCGGTCGCCGCGGGTGTCGGATCGTGCGTGACGCGGAACGGCTCGGCCAGCGCCCCGTCCGTGCCCCAGCTGGCGCAGAGGAGCAGCGTGAGCAGGACGGTCGCGAATCTGTTCGGTCGATGCGGTGATCCCGCCATGCGCTCTCTCCGGGAAGGCGAACCGATCGGCGGGACGGTCAGGCAGACCTGCGGACCGAAACTGCGCCGCGTCTGGTTCGCCCAAAGGTGAACGGACGAGTACCGATCAATCGTAGCATGTGCCCGGGAGGTCGCCCGATTAAACAACGATCCGTTGAGGACCGGACATAATGTCGCTGTGCTATGATTGACAGGTTGTCGCGGCCCGCGCTTCCGAGCGTGAGGGCCGCATTCTTTGTGCGGCGGGACGTGCCTGGGCGAATCGTCCGGCTCCGGCGCGCATTCGCCTGGACGAACGACTTCCCAACATGGATGCAACGATGACGTCAACAACTGTCGCCAACCTCCGAAACGTCGCGATCATCGCCCATGTCGATCACGGCAAGACCACCTTGGTGGATGGACTGCTCAAGCAGTCCAACATTTTCCGCGACCCCGACGCGGCCGGGGTGCTGATCATGGACGCGAACGACTTGGAGCGGGAGCGCGGGATCACGATCCTCGCCAAGAACATGTCGATCATGTACCGCGGCATCAAGATCAACATCATCGACACCCCGGGCCACGCCGACTTCGGCGGCGAAGTCGAGCGGGTGCTGAACATGGCCGACGGCTGCCTGCTGCTCGTCGACGCCGTCGAAGGGCCGATGCCGCAGACCCGGACGGTGCTGCAGCGCGCGCTCGAACTCGGTCTGCGCCCGATCGTCGTCGTCAACAAGATCGACCGCCCCGCCTCCCGGCCGGAGGAGGTGCTCTCGCTGACTCAGGACCTTTTCCTCGACCTGGCCACGCACTCCGACCAGCTCGAGTTCCCGGTCGTCTACACCATCGCCCGCGACGGCAGGGCCGGTCGATCACCAGATAGTCTCGAACATGACCTGCGGCCGCTTCTGGACACCATCCTCGAGCAGATCCCGGCGCCGCTCGTCGACATCGACGGCCCCGCCCAGATGCTGATCGCCTCGCTCGACTACGACACCCACCGGGGGCGGATCGCGATCGGCCGGATCAACCGGGGCCGGATCCGGGCGGGCGACACGCTCGTCCACGTCGGTCCCGACGGCGACCAGATCCGCCAGCGCGTCGCTTCCCTGATGACGTTCGAGGGGCTAGGACGGCGCGAGGTCGAGGAGGCCACGGCCGGAGACCTGGTCGCGATCTCGGGGTTCACGGACGCCAAGATCGGCTGGACGCTCGCCGACCCGTCGGCGCCGGACGCCTTGGCCGCGATCGAGGTCGAGGAGCCGACGCTGAAGCTGACGTTCGGCGTCAACACCTCGCCCTACGCGGGCAAGGACGCCAAGTTCTCGACCTCCCGCCAACTGCGCGAGCGCCTCTATCGTGAACTGGAGACCAACCTCTCCCTGCGCATCGACGCCACCGAGCAGGCCGACGTCTACGCGGTCTCCGGGCGCGGCGAGCTGCATCTCTCGATCCTGATCGAGACGATGCGGCGCGAAGGCTACGAATTCCAGGTCTCGCGGCCCGAGGTGATCACGAAGGTCGTCGACGGGCGGGTGATGGAGCCGATGGAGCATCTCGTCATCGACACCAACGACGCCTTCGTCGGCGTCGTCTCCGACCTCGTCGGCGGCCGCAAGGCGCGGATGGTGGACATGGTCAACGACGGCCGCGCCAACGTGCGGCTGGAGTTCGCGATCCCCACGCGCGGGCTGATCGGGCTGCGCAACGCCTTCCTGACTGCGACCAAGGGCAACGGCGTGATGTCGTCGCGCCTGATCGGCTACGAGCCGTGGATGGGGCCGATCGTCTCCAACCGGACCGGCGCGCTCGTCGCCTCGGAGACCGGGTCCGCGCTCAGCCATGGGATCGCGCTGGCGCAGGAGCGGGGGATCACCTTCGTCGAGCCCGGCCAGGATGTGTACACGGGGATGATCGTCGGCCAGCAGCCGCGGCAGGGCGACCTCGTCGTCAACATCTGCCGGGCGAAGAAGCTGACGAACATGCGGGCGAGCACGTCGGACATCTCGATCCGGCTGACGCCTCCGGTCGTCCTCAGCCTGGAGCAGGCGCTGGATTTCCTGGCCGAGGACGAGCTACTGGAGATCACGCCGAAAGCCTACCGCCTGCGCAAGCGCCTGCTCGACCAGGACGACCGCGCCAAGGAGCGCAAGCGGTCGTCGATGAGCGCATCGCACGGGTAGGATTCGACTCCTCCCCTCGACATGGCGGCGTATGCTCATGCCGCTGGACGTCAGAATTCTCCGAAAACTTTGCGGCGGGCAGGGGCGGACATGGAGGTCCGCCCCTACTCCAGCCCTCCGGCGTGTCTCCTACCAGGTGATCGACCCACGGATTCGACCGTTGGCGATAGGCGATAGTCGGTTTCAACCGACTCCTCATGACCGAGCGCGGGGTTTCCAATCCCGCGTGGCAGGGCAACCCTGCGCCTGTGGGGAATCCGGAAGCCCTTCTTCTCGGCGTCACCCCTCCTCGCCGCGTTTGAGGCGGTCGATCAGGCGCTCGGCCGCCCAGGAGCAGAGCGCC
>JBPCRG010000684.1:0-12538 GCA_050997095.1 Thermomicrobiales bacterium
CGCCAGCACACCGTTGAGCGGTTCCGCCGCATTCAGGCTTTACGACACGTACGGCTTCCCGCTGGATCTGACGATCGAACTCGCCAAAGAGGCCGGCCTGTCGGTCGATGTCGCCGGGTTCGACGCGGCGATGTCGGCGCAGCAGAAGGCGGGCCGCGGCGCCGTCGCCTTCAAGGACGAGGCGCGCGGCCGCGTCGAGCTCTACGTCTCGCTCGGCGGGAAAAAGACGGAGTTCGTCGGCTACGACGCGGGCGAGACGCAGGCCACGATCACGGCCCTGGTCGGACCGGAGGGCGCGCTCGAGACCGCCGAGGCGGGGCAGCCCGTCGAGGTCATCCTCGACCGCTCGCCGTTCTACGGGGAGTCCGGCGGGCAGCTCGGCGACACCGGCACGATCCGGACCGAGACGGGGTTGATCTCGATCGACGACACGGTCAAGCCGACCCCGGATCTCTTCGTCCATCGCGGCGTGGTCGCCGAGGGATTCGTCCGCGTCGGCGAGAGCGCCCATGCGAAGATCGACGGAGCCCGCCGCCGGGCGATCCGGCGCAACCACACCGCGACCCACCTGCTCCATCGCGCGCTGCGCATCGTCGCCGGCGAGGAGACGCATCAGGCGGGCTCGCTCGTCGCTCCCGACCGCCTGCGCTTCGATTTCACCAGCATCGAGCCGCTGCGCCCCGAGCAGGTGGCGCAGGTCGCCGAGATCGTCAACCGCGAGATTCTGGCCGACTCCGCAGTCGCCTCGACCGTGAAGCCGATCAAGGAGGCGATGGCGGAGGGCGCGATGGCGCTCTTCGGGGAGAAGTACGGCGACATCGTCCGGTTGGTCGCGGTCGAGGGCTTCTCGAAGGAGCTCTGCGGCGGCACCCACGTCACCCACACCGGCGAGATCGGCCCGTTCCTGATCTCCGCGGAGAGCAGCGTCGCCGCCGGAGTCCGCCGGATCGAGGCGCGGACCGGCGACGCTGCGGTCGAGCGGATGCTCACCCAGCAGCGGCGGCTGGAGACGATGGCGCGCGACCTCCGCACCCCGTGGCACGAGGTCCCGGCCCACGTCGTCGCGATCGGCGAGAAGGTCCGGGCTGCCGAGCGCGAGATCACGCGGCTGCGCGGCCAGTTGGCGGGAGCCCAAGTCGGCGACCTGCTCGACCGCAGCGTCGATGTCGAGGGCGTCAGGGTCCTCGCCGTCCGCGTCGAGGTCGACGCGAAAGAGGGCTTGCGCCAATTGGCCGACCGCCTCCGCGACAAGACGCAGTCGGGCCTGATCGCGCTCGGCGCGGTCGTCGGCGGCAACCCCACGCTGCTGGTGACGGCGACCCCGGATGTCGTCGGCAAAGGGGTCAAGGCGGGCGACGTCGTCCGCGGCGCGGCGGCGATCATCGGCGGCCGCGGCGGCGGGCGTCCCGACCTCGCGGAGGCGGGCGGCAAGGACGCGGCGAAGCTCGACGATGCGCTGGCGGCGGTCAAGGACCTCGTCCGCGCCACGCTCGCGGGCTGACGCGGAGTCACCGGGCCCGCGACCTGCGGTACTATGGAGGTTCGATCCGTCGCGCATCTCCGCCGGCCCCAAGCCCGGCGTGACCGTGCGCGACGCCGATCGAACGCCGGATCCGCGAGCCGCGGATACGAACGCAGGCACGGGGACGACCACCGAGCATGAGCCAGCGGAATCCGAAAGTGGTCGTCGGGCACAACGACACGATGCCCCAGGTTCTGGAGCGTCTCCGGGCGTCGTCGGGACGGGCCGCGACGATCGCCATCCCCGCCTCGAGTTCGCTCTTCCTCACCGCCAGCGAGTTCCGCGCGCTCAAGGCCGCGTCGGAGCAGGCGCGGATCGACCTGACCGTGGAGACGGACGACCGGCTGCGCCGCCAACTTGCGGCGATGTTCGATCTCTCCGTCGTCGACCTGCTGCCAGGAGCCGTCCCGGCGCTCATCGAAGTCGCGCCCTCGCCGGGCCGCCCCGCCGGGCGCATCCCGCCCGTCGCCGATCGGACGGCGACTCCCAAGGGCTTGGCTCCTCCACCCCCCAAGTCCCAGCCGATCGCGGCTGAGACGCCGCCCGACGCCGCGGATTCCGCCAGCGGAGAAGACAGCGAAGAAAGCAAGCCCGACGTGCCGCAGCGGCGCTTGGGTCCGGCGGAACCCGCTCCGGATTCGGAGCCTGAGTCGGCGGTCGTCCCGCGCCGCGCGATCACCCGACGCGCCGCGGGCATCGCCGCCGGGGTGCTCGTCCTGCTGGTCGCGGTCGCGCTGGCCGCCGCCTACCTGCTCCAATCGGCGACGGTGACGCTGACGGTCAAACGTCAGCCGGTCGGGTCAGACCTGATCTACAGCGTCGTCGGTCCGGGCGTGACTGGCCCCTCGGGAGCCGCCTTCCAGATCCAGGCCACGCCGGTGACGTTCGAGGTGCCGTTCCGGACCTCGATGGCCGTGACCGGAGTCGCCCGCGTCCCGGACGGAGTCGCCACCGGCAAGATCCAGGTGCGGAACACCAATCCCGATCCGGTCGAATTGGCCGCGGGCGCCACCTTCGCCGACTTCAACGGCGTGCAGTTCGCGATCGCCAAGAAAGTCAAGATCCCGGGCGCCGACGCGAAGTCCAAGGCCCCCGGCAAGGGCGAGGCGGAGGTCAAGGCGGCCCAGGGCGGCGAGAGCGGCAACCACGACGTCGGCACGCTCAGCGCCCAGCTCCAGCCGGGCGTCTACGGCATCAACCGCCAAGCCGCGATCTCCGGCGGCTCCGACAAGAAGTTCCCCTCGGTCGCGCAGGCCGATATCGACGCGCTCACCGCGCAAGCCAACCAGCAACTGCCCGATCTCGCCCGGACGGTCACCCTGCCCGACGGCCGCGTCGTCCTCGCCGCCTCGGTCCAGCCGGGCGCCGTCCAGCTGACCACCGACCACAAGGTCGGCGACCAAGCCGCCAATGTCGCGATCGACGCCAAGATGACGGTCACCGCGCTCGCCTATCAGCCCTCCGACGCGTCGAGCCAGGCCCGCGCCAAGTTTCTCCAGGACCTCGGCGGCACGGCCCCGGCCGGGTACGCGGTCGACCCGGCCTCGCTCTCGATCGCGGCGCCGGTGCAGGTCAACGGTCAGCCGGCCAGCGCCCAGTTCCGCCTCTCCGCGACCGCGTTGGCGATGGCCTCGCTCTCCGACGGCGACAAGGCCGTCATCGCCAAGGCGCTCGCCGGGCACGGCGTGGACGACGCCGAGGCCTATCTGCGCATCTTGCCGCAGGTCGCGAGCGCCTCGATCGCCTCCTCTCCCGGCTTCTTGCCGAAGCGCATTCCCGGTGACTCCGGCCGGATCGAGGTGACGGTGAGATGACCGACGCGCAGCCGCTCCGAGAGCGGATACTCGGACTCGACGTCGGCGACAAACGGATCGGCGTCGCGGTCAGCGACGAACTCGGCATCACCTCGGCGCCGGTCTGCTTCGTCGCCCGCGGCCCGAACGACCGGGACGACTTCCGCGCGCTGGTCAGCCGCTACGGAGTCACCCGCGTGGTGGCCGGTCTGCCCGCGGGACTTTCGGGACGCGAGGGTCCCCAGGCCCAGGATGTCCGCACCTACGCCGACGCGCTCGCGCTCGGCCTCGGGCTGCCGCTCCAATACTGGGACGAGCGGTTCACCTCCGCGATCGCAGAGCGCGCGCTCATCGCGGCGGGCAAGAACCGGACCAAACGCCGAGAGCAGATCGACGCGCTCGCCGCCGCCGTGATGCTTCAGGGATATCTGGACGCCCAAGCCCATCGGCGGCACCGGAAGACCACGTGATCGGATCGCGAAAAGCGTCGAAATGCGTATGGTAGACTCGTCAAAATCGAAATTCTGGAAGTGAAACCCACGCGACCTTTGGACTCGGAGTTGAAGCGGGAATGATTGCATGAAGAAACTCATCATCGCGGTCGTCCAGAACGAGGACGCCGACGGCGTGGTCGATGCGCTGCTCGAGGGCGACTTCCGCGCCACCCGCCTCGCCAGCACCGGCGGCTTTCTGCGCCGGGGCAACACCACCCTGATGATCGGAGCCGACGAGGATCAGGTCGACCACGTGCTCGGCTTGATCCGGCAGCACGCGCGTTCCGCGGGCGCCCCTGCCGACGCCGCCGCCACGGCCACAGCCCCGGCGGCGGCCACCGTCTTCGTGCTCAACCTCGAGGAATACCAGCGCCTCTAGCACGCTGTCGATCGACGACGAATCCCGTTGAGAGCAGGCCGACGAGATCCTTCGTCCGTCAGTGGTCTGTCCAATGGCACGTGTCGTCGTCGAACGGCACCCCCATCCCTCCGGCCCGCACCCGGAGGGTAGCCGCCCCGAGTTCGGGGGCAAGGGGGAGGCGACGTTGGGCACGGCGGATGCCGTCGGACGGAGCACTCGGGACGACGGCGGCGGAGGCTCGCCCCGCATGTCATTCTGGCGCAGGAAGAATCTCGTCATCCTCGCGTCGACGAGATATGCCGATCGCCGAGGCCAACCCCGGCTCGGGGGTGCGCCTTTGCTCCTTCGCATCAATGGGCCTGCCGCGAGGGCGCGGATCGGCGGCGTCGCGGTCCGGCTCCATCTCGCGTCCGTCGTGGTCTTCGCGATCACGCTCTGGGGGGTCACCGCGGCGCCCGTTGAAAGCCGGGCCGACCACCTGCGGGACGCCGGAGTCGTCGGCGCCGAGCTCGTCGAGCTCCTCCTGATTCACCTCGTCGTCCGGATCGCCGCCTATCGCGTTTTCGGCGCGTCGATCCGCTCAGTCGCGCTCCTCCTCTTCGGCGGCTCGATCGACCTGCGGGATGAGACCCGCACGCAGAGAGGGGAGGCGTTCGCCGGAGCCGCCGGGTTGCTCGTCGCAACTATCGCGGCGACCGCAGCCCTTGGCGGAGGACCACGCCTCGCGTTCTTCCCCGCCGCCTCCACGCCCGCGGGCGGCGCGCTCCGCGTCGGCGTTGTCGGGTTCGCGCTGCTTCAGGCCCTCCCCGCGTCGCCGCTGGACGCCGGCCGCCTGCTGCGCTCCCTTTCATGGGCGTGGTCGCAGAGCGCGACCGTCTCGGAGCGGCTGAAGGCCGCGGTGACCCACCTCATCGCCGCGGGCGTGGTGGCCTATGGCCTTTTCGTCCTCAGCCTCGAGGGAAGCCGACCATTCTGGGGACTGGCGGCCACCGCGGCCGGTCTCCAGCTTTCGTTGTCCTCGATCGAGAGCGCACGGACGTCGCGATGGCTGCGGGAGAGCCGCACCATGACCTTGGCCGACGCGGGCTTCTCCTCCGCCGGGACCATCTCCGGCGACCTGCCGGTCGCCGACGCCATCGACACGCTCCGCGCGGGCGGCGAAAACGTCTCGCTCGTCGTCGTCAACGCGCTCGGCGAGCCCGTCGCGGTCGTCCGCTGGCCGGATCTTCGCCGGGCGCGCCGCTCCGAATGGGACGTCCGCACGGTCGGCGAGATTGCGCGGCCGCTGACCGACATGGCGGCAGTCCCCAGTTCGACCACGATTCAGGACGCCGTCGCCATCTTGGAATCCACGCGCCAAGCCGTCGGGCTTGTGACCGACCACGGACGGATCGTCGCCGCCGTCACCCGGGATCGGCTGCTCGCCCCTCTCGACCGCGGTCGGCGCTGATTGTCGCGGCGACGGCTGCGGCCAGATCCGAGAGCACGGGCCCGGCGTCCCCCGACACGTGCGCGTCGGCAAGGGCGTCCAGCGGCGTCGCCGTCCGATTGATGATCGCCAGCGCGGCTCCCTGACGCTTTGCGATGACGGGCAGCCGCGCGGCGGGATTGACGACGAGCGACGAACCGACGACCAGCATCAGATCGCAGGCCTGCGCGGCCCGCAGCGCGACGTCCAACGCGGCCTTCGGCAACGGTTCGCCGAAGAGCACCGTCGCCGAGCGCAGCGCCCCGCCGCAGACTTCGCACGACGGCTCGATCTCTCCCGACCGCTGCCGTCGCCAAATCGACCAGGCGTCGAAGATCCGGCCGCAGGCGAGGCAGCGGACCCGGTGGGCGCTGCCATGCAGCTCGATCACCCGAGCCGGGTCGTTGCCCGCCTTTTGGTGGAGGCCGTCGATGTTCTGGGTGATGACCGCCTGGAGCACCCCGGCCCGCTCCATCGCCGCCAGCGCGAGGTGCCCGGAGTTCGGCGTCTTCGCCGCAAGGTCGGGATACGACTCGCGGCGGTTCTCCCAATAGGCGCGCCGCGTCGCGGGGTTCTCCAGAAAATCGCCGAGGGTCGGCGGCTTTCCCGTCTCCCACACCCCGCCCGGACCGCGGTAGTCCGGGATGCCGGAGTCGGTGCTGATCCCGGCCCCGGTGAACGCGACCATCAGGCGGCGTCCCCGCGCCACGTCGAGGAGCCGGTCGACCGCCTGCTCGTGGTCCTGCCGCGATGCCTCGCCGGTCCCGCCGAATGTCTCCTTCATCCCGCCGTCTTCCTGCTCCGACCCGACGAATGGGCCCACAAGACCGTTGTGTACGTTCACTTCTCGTGCTATCGTTGGATCCTAGCCGAAAGGTGGAACCCAAGCGCTGACATGACGCGAATTCGGCATCCTGGCGGCCCCCGGCCTTGATGCGGAAGGTTGGATCGACCCCGCGCGACCGATCACCCGGTGTTTCGTTTCGAGCGGCCGCGCCCAAAATCGCGCGGGACTGGAATGCCCTCCATGATCATCACCGATCCGGCCCTCACCGTCCTCCAGATGAGCATCGACGGCGCCGTGGAGCGGTCGCGCCGCTTCAAGCATTGGGGGCGCCGGAGCAGCTCGGCCGCCGCGCCCATCGAGCAGGGGTACCGTCCATCAGTCTCGCCGTCGTCCTCGCCCACCGATGCGGAGTTCGGGACTCGGCGTCCGGGCGGCGTCGAAACCGGAGGCATGCACGCCTATGCAAAACCGCGCGCCCGCAACGAATCTCACCGCTGACGAGCGGCGGGCCCGCGTCGCCGCGCTTCGTGGCATCGTTCGCGCGCGGGACGCGAGCTTCGACGCGGCCAGCCGGGCCTTTGCCGATGCGATCCGTCTTGATCCCGCCCTCGATCTCGTGACCGTCCCCGGCTTCTGGAAGCTGACCAGCCGCGGCCAACAAGCCGCGATCGACGCTTACGAGCGCGAGGGGCGCGGTCACGACGCCTCGAAACTCACCGCCCTCGCCCGCCGCTTCCAACGCCTCCGCCTCGTCGGCGACGCCTGATCGTTCGTGCCGCGTCCATCTTTGGCGAGCCGTGTCTCCCCGACCTCTGGGCCTTGGGCGGCTGACGGGAATGGGTGACGATTCGCGCGTTTTCACCTGCCTTGATCGCGGCGACGCCAAACAGGCCGCCCCCGAATCCGGCGGTTCCGCTATGCTCTGCTATCCCTCCCACCAGGGATGGGTCGGGAGCGCGGGACGCCGGAGCGATGCGGAAGCGGGGAGCGGATCGAACGATGAACGGACTTTTTGAGATCGGCTCGGCTCCCATCAACTGGGGCATCGAAGGGGTGGTCGACGGCAATCCCGATCCCGGCGAGGTCTTGGACGCGGTCACCAACGACGGCTACGCCGGCTGCGAGTTGGGCGCGCACGGCTACTTCGGCCTCACCGCCAACGACATCCTCGGCCACTTCGCCCAGCGTCGGCTCGCGGTCGTGGCCAGCTGGGCCGGGGTCGATCTGGCGCGACCCCTCGCCCCCGACACCGCCGAGGAACTGCGCCTGATCGCGTCGTTCCTCGAGGCCGGCGGCTCGCGGGTGCTGCTGATCAGCGACAAGATGACCGAGGAGCGCATCGGCGTCGCCGCCCGCGTCGACCGCTTCCCGGAATCTTGGTGGACCGACGACGAATGGAGCCAGGTTCCCCGGACCCTCGGCCAGATCCTCGATCTCGCCGGCGAATTCGGGTTGCAGGTCGCCGTCCATCCCCACGTCGGCACCCACCTTGAGACCGGACCCGAGATCCGCCGCCTGCTGGATCTCACCGAAGGCACGCCGATCCGGCTCTGCCTCGACACCGGCCACATCCAGATCGGTGGCAGCGACCCCATCGCGCTGCTCCGGCGGGACGGGTCACGCCTCGCCCATGTCCATGCGAAGGACGTCGACGCCGCACTTCTGGAGGAGGTCCGCGCCGGCCGCCAAGACTATTTCCAGGCGATCGGCAACGGCCTCTACTGCGACTTGGGAGCCGGGATCGTCGACTGGCCCGGGCTGCGCGCCGGCCTCGACGCCTGCGCCTTCTCCGGTTGGGTCGTCGTCGAGCAGGACCAGTTGCTCAAACCCGGCAGCCGCCAACCCTACGAATCCAACACCAAGAACCGGCACTTCCTGCGCTCGCTGCTCAACGCCTGACGACTCCGAGTCCGCATGGGCCGCCGAAGTCTGTCACGGTGGAGAATCGGCGGGCGGCGCCCTGAAGGAGACCCGCCCCTGCCCGATGCCGGTGGCGACGGCTTTGAAAACTCGCCCGAGGCCCGCAAGCACTCAGTCAACCGTCCTTTGCCGTCTTGAAAAGCGGAGGACGAGACCCTCGGTGCAACGGAGCACTCAGCGGCCGCCCTGAAATGCGTCGGTCCAGCGGAGGAGGCGGCGTTCGAGGAGCTGCAGCAGCCGATCGCTTGCCTTGCCGATGACGGCGAGGATCACGATCGCCAGCACGATCGTGTCGGATCGGCCGGAGTTCTCGCCGTCGACGAGCAGGAAGCCCAGACCCCGCGAGGCGCCGATCAGTTCGGCGGCGACGAGGAAGAGCCAACCTTGGGCCAAGCCGATGCGCAGCCCGGTGAAGAGCGAGGGCAGCGAGGCGGGGAGCAGGACGTGCCAGGCGAGGGCGGGGCCCGCGTAGCCATACGCCGTGGCGGCTTCGATCAGCTTGCGGTCGAGTTGGCGGATGCCCGCGACCAGATTCGTGTAGACCGGAAAGAAGACGCCGACCGCGATCAGCAGAATCTTCGGGCGTTCGCCGATCCCCATCCAGAGAATGAAGAGCGGCACCCAGGCGAGCGAGGGCACGGTCCTGATTGCCTGGATCGTCGGGCCGAGCATCTCCTCGGCCAACCGTGAAAGACCGACAAGCAGGCCGAGCCCGACCGCGACCGCGCCGCCGATCGCGAAGCCTTGGGCGACCCGGATCCCGCTGACTTGGACATGGATCCAAAGTTCGTCGATCCGCCAGAGCTGACGCCCGGCGCGGTAGACGTCGAGCGGGGCGGGGAGCTGGCTGCGGGTGTAGAGTCCCGCGTTCGCCGCCAGTTGCCAGAGCAGCAGCAGCGCGAACGGGACGACGAGCGGCCGCAGGAGGGTGAACGGGCGAATCGGGCGACGAGGGGAGCGCGCGCCGGTCGCCGCCTTCGGGCTCGAGAGCAGACTGAATGGGCGGGTTGCTGAGCGCTGGTTCACTGTTTCCCTCACCCCCAGCCCCTCTCCCGTGCGCGGGAGAGGGGGGACGACGTTTGGATTGGTCTGCTGCCCGGAGCAGGGATCCGGTACCCGTTGAGGGTCCGCCGCTCCTGCGGGGGACGACGTTTGGACGGGTCTCCTGCCTGAGGCAGGGGAGCGGTTCGGAGTCGCTACGGCTTGGCGGCGACGACTTGTTGGGCGAATTGCGGGGCGAAGAGGGTATCGAGCGCCTTTTGGGCGTCGGCATCCGGCTGGAGCTGGTTCTCGGCGACGAAGATGGGGATGATCTTCTCCAGCACGGCGGTCTGGTCGGCGCCGGGGACCGGGCTGATGTCGAGTTTGGTGCGGTCGATCAATTCCCGCTTGGCGACGTCGAGCGAGAGCTTCGCGGCGTCGGCCAGGACTTGGGCGGCGCCATCCTGATTTTGCAGGATCCACTGCCGCGCCTTTTCATAAGCGGCGAGCACGCGCGGCACGTAGGCGGGGTATTTCTCGATGAAGGCTTGGCGGGCATTCAGGAAGCCGTAGCTGTTGAAGTCGATGTTGCGGTAGATCAGCTTCGAGCCCTGCTCGATCTCGGTTTGGGCCATGTATACGGGTCGAGTCCCGACCAGGCGTCGACGTCGCCGCGCTCCAGGGCCGCCTTGCCGTCGGCATGCTGGAGATTGACGATCTCGACGTCCTTGCCGGTGAGCCCTGCCCGCTCCAACGAGCGGAGCAGGAAGAAGTAGGGGTCGGTGCCCTTCGTGGCGGCGATCTTCTTGCCCTTGGGTTGCTCGATCGCGGTCGTCGTCGAGTCTTTGGCGACGACGAGCGCGGTCCATTCCGGTTTCGAGAAGATGTAGACCGTCTGGATCGCGGAGCCGTTGGCTTTGGCGAGCAGGGCGGCGGCCCCGGCGGTCGACCCGAAGTCGACCGCGTCGGAGCGCAGGTATTCGTTCGCTTTGTTGCTGCCTGCGCTTTGGGTCCAGCTGACCGCAACCCCGTCCGCCTTGAGATCCTCCTCCAGCCAGCCGTTCCGCTTGAGCACGAGACTGCTGGGATTGTAGTAGGCGAAGTCGAGGTGGATCTCGCCCGGTTTCGCATCCGCCGCCGCGGCGCGACGGGGTGAGGTGAACGACGAGAGGGCCGGAGACGCGAGAGCGCCGAGCGCCAACGCGGAGAACTGACGGCGATTCCGACGAGACATGATGGTTCTGCTCCTTGGCCGCGAAGGAATTGCGGCAGTTCCGAAAAAAGAGGAGACGGGAACGGTCGGATCGTCGAGAGTGTCGCGCGGGCCCTGCGCTCGGTTCAGGAGATCCGGGAAATCAGCCCGTCGCGGCGAAAAGCGGCGCCGCGACGGACTGGATGGCGGCTCCAAAACCGAAGTGCGCCAGAATCTGACGGCGCATCGGGGCGAGCGCGGGATTGCCCCGCGCCCGTGGCCGCGGCTGGTCGAGCGCGATCTCGGCGACGATCGAGGAGGGGCGGTCGCACATGACGACGATGCGATCGGCGAGGTGCAGCGCCTCGTCGACGTCGTGGGTCACCATCACGACCGTCGGCCGCACTTGGCGGCAGACGTCGACGAGCAGATCCTGCATGTGCATGCGGGTCAGCGCGTCGAGGGCGGCGAAAGGTTCGTCGAGCAGCAGCACCTCGGGATGGCCGATCAGGGCCCGGGCGAGCGCGACGCGCTGCGCCATGCCGCCTGAGAGTTGATGCGGATAGCTGGCGGCGAACCCGGTCAGGCCGACGCGGTCGAGCCATGATGCGGGCGAAGCGTCCGCCTTCCCGCGCCGGACCCCGACGGCGACGTTCGCGGCGACCCGCTTCCAGGGAAAGAGGCGGGGCTCCTGAAAGACCACCGCGCAGCATGGATCGGCTTTGGTCACGAGCTCGCCGCCCAGATGGATGCGCCCCGACGTCGGCCGGTCGAGTCCGGCGATCAGGCGGAGCAGTGTCGATTTGCCGCAGCCGCTTGGGCCGAGCACCGCGAGAAACTCGCCGCGCGCCACCGTGAGATCGATGGCGTGCAGGACCGTCAATCCGTCCGCAGGGCCGGGGAAGCGCTTCTCGACGTTGGACACGGAAACGAGCTCTGCCATCGCCCCCTCGATCTTGGCGTCGACTCGGGGGCGAGAAAACGCCCCCGTCCTTTGGGGACGAGGGCGGAGGCGCGGCGCAGGGCAAGGAGGAACCCGCGGCGTTCCACACCCTCATCTTCCAGTCATTGCTGTCGGAGTTAGCACCGTCCCGGGATGAGCCGGGGGGTTGCTGGGACGTCATCGGGCCGTTCCCTCTGTCCCTCTGGATGAGCGTGGAGCTATTCGATTGAGCCCAATCTAAAGTAGTCGATGCAGAATGTCAATACGTCGCGGAACGGATGATTGAACAAGATGCAGGCAAGACGCTGCAGGTGCAGGGCGTCGTCATTGGTTCGTGACGAGTGGTTTGGCCATTCTGGCAGGGATGGGGCCGCATATCGGGCCGTAGCGGAGACTGTGTGGCGACAATGCCCGGCAGGCCGAGCTTTTTGGCATCGGGGTAGCGCATACGGGATTCGAACCCGTGGTCTCCGCCTTGAGAGGGCGGTGTCCTAGGCCGCTAGACGAATGCGCCGTCAGCCTTCAGCCCGAAATGATAGCACCGGGCGGAACTCCGCGCCAACGGCTTCTGGGCGTCTCGACCCGATCGCGGATCGCCGAAGCGGGCGACTACGACACTGCCTTACACGGCACCGTTCGACGACTGTTGGTCCTTCCCCGAACGGCGGTCGGGAACGGGGCGTTCGTACAGTTGTGGCCGGTTTTCGGGCATGACACACTGAATTCCGTACCCGCACGACCGCGAGATGCTCCCCGAACTAAGCGCTTTCGGAGAAGTGTCTGAGGTGGCGGGCGCGCTTTTGCGCGCGTTCCCTGCTGTGCCGCCAGTCGGGGAGGTCGTGTGACGCAAGAGCGGCGATTGAGACGACGGCGGGCAAGCGGTCTGCGCACGGTTGCTCTGGGGAATCCGTGCCGGGCGGACTCGGGGTCCGACGTCTTTCGGCAGGCACACCTGCCGATGCTCTGGCGCCCCGTCCATCCGACCCGAGCCGAAGAGTTCGCCCATCCTGCGGAGGCGGAATTCGCGCGAATTTTGGCCCGAACCGGCGCGCGCTGGTCGTACGAGCCGACGACGTC
>JBPCRG010000691.1:0-3742 GCA_050997095.1 Thermomicrobiales bacterium
CCCCTGCTCCGTCGAGGTCGAGTTCAGCGGCGAACCCTGGCCCTCGCTGGCGGACGTGGACGCCGCGATGGCGCAGTCGTACGCGTTCGTGCGGGGGTTTGTTGGGGAATAGACAGGCGGTACGCAGTAGGCGGTAGACGGTAGGCAGTACGAGGCACACGGCGCGGTTGGGAAGCAGGCGGCTGTAGGCGATGAGTCGAAACTATCAGGATTTGTTGGCGTGGCGGCGGTCGATGGATCTTGTCGAAGCCGTCTATCGCCTCACCGCGGCATGGCCGTCATCCGAAATGTATGGACTGACGAGCCAAGTCAGGCGTGCAACCGTGTCGGTGCCGTCCAACATCGCCGAGGGACAAGGCCGATCCAACGAGGGTGATTTCATTCGTTCGCTAGCTATCGCGCACGGATCACTTCGTGAAGTCGAAACTCAACTCTTGATTTCGCAGCGAATCGGCTATAGCACCATGCTTCAAGTGCAGCCGCTGTTGGATGCCGCCTCGGAAGCAGGTCGCCTGATTCAGGGCCTTGCCAACAGCCTCAAGGCGAAACGCGAGCGGTAGCGGCTCCTCTGCCTACTGCGTACTGCCTACCGCCTACGTTCTCAGTTCGACAACAAAAGGAGCACCCCCCACAATGCCCGTCCGCATCGCCATCCTCGGCGCCGGCTTCATGGGAAGCACGCATGCCAGGGCCATCCAGTCGCTCGACAAAGACGACATCGAGATCGCCGCCATCTCCGGGATGTCGGAGGCGCGCGCGCGGCCGCTCGCCGACGAGATCGGCGTGCCGTGGACGACCGAGCTCGAGACGCTCGTCGCCGATCCGACGATCGACGCGGTCGACATCTGCCTGCCCGGGCCGCAGCACCGGGCGGTGACCGAGGCGGCGCTGGCGGCCGGGAAGCACGTGCTCCTGGAGAAGCCGATCGCGCTGACGATGGAGGACGCCGACGCCCTCGTCGCGATGGACGGGCGGACCGACCGCGTCTTCACGATCGCGCACGTCCTGCGCTGCTGGCCGGAGTACATGGAGATCCAACGCCGGGTCGGCAGCGGAGACTACGGGAAACCCATATCGGCGCTCGCGTTCCGGCGCCAGCCCTTCCCTGCCTGGTCGCCGCTCTTCGGCCGCTCCGATCTGACCGGCGGGGCGGTGCTCGACATGATGATCCACGACTACGACGCGCTGAACTGGCTGCTCGGCCCCCCATCGTCGGTGTCCTGCCGCGGCGTCGCCAATCCCCGGTCGGGCGGCGGGATCGACCAGATCCAGGCGATGATCGGCTACGGAGATGCGTCGGCGCTCGTGGACGGCGGGATGATGATGCCGGAGTCGTACCCGTTCACCTCCGCGCTGCACGTGCTCTGCGAGCGCGGCGCCTTCGAGTACTCCTTCCGCGCCGGAGGCCGCAGCGTGGAGATGGGCGGCGGCGTCAACGAGCTCGTCCTCTACCCGAACGAGGGCGAACCGCAGACGCTGAGCGTCGAGCAGGCCAATCCCTACGCCGCCGAGATCGCCTACTTCGTCGACTGCATCAAGCACGGCCGGCGCGCCGACCGCGCCAGCCCCGCCGACGCCCGGACTGCGCTCCGGCTTGCGCACGCGGCCCGGGATTCCGTGGCGTCGGGGGCCGTGGTCGAGATCGCCCCGCCGCGCTGAATGGTCTGTGCAGGATCAATCGGCGTCATTGCCGACCTCGCCGCGGCACCCCACCCCGTCATTCCGAGCGGAGCCCGCAGGCGGAGTCGGGGAATCTCTTCGACCGAAGGGAGAATTTCGTCGGTCGGACCGATGACACCCGACGTTGCACGGAGCACCGGGCCCCGCCTGCGCGGGAGGGCGTCCTCCGCGCCGGGGCGCGCGATCCTCGCCGGCCGGGGCCGTGAGCGCCCGACGCGTCCACGTCGATCCGCGCTCCCCAAGCGCACGGTACGCGGTCGATCCCGCCGCGGCCCGCCTCAACGTCGGTAAATTTCTGGCGCGGATCTTGCATCGTTTTTTCATGCCCCGACACAACCGGCCCGCGATTGAGCGGCGACCGTGGCACATGCGCACGCCATCGAGCGTGACGGGAGGAGACTCGGACATGACGAACGGGCAGGGCAGAATCGGACGACGCGGGTTTTTGGCCGGGGCCGCCGGAATCGGAGCGGCCGCGCTCGCCGGAGCCCGCTTGGGACCGGCAGGCGCGCAGCAGGCCACGCCCGCCGTCAACGAGAGCATCTCCGGCAAGGTCCGCTACCAGCTCGTCGCGAGCGTCAACGACGAGATCAACGCCGCGCAGAAGCTGATCGACGGCTCCTTCAAGCGGCAGTTCCCCAACATCGAGGTCTCGGTCGAACCGACCCCGACAAGCGCGACGAGAAGCTGATCGCCTCGATGGTCGCCGGAAACGCGCCCGACGTGATCGACACCTGGCGCGACGACGTCGTCAAGTACGCCGACCGCAACCAGATCCTCGACGTCGACGCCTTCGTCAAGCGCGACATGAGCGCGGCCGAGGTCGCCGACTTCCACCAGTGGCAATGGAACGACTTCGTGCTGCCCTCCGGCATCCGGTTCGGCCTGCCGAAATATGTCAACCTGATGGTGCTCTGGTACAACAAGGATCTCCTCGCCGAGGCCGGAGTCGCCCCGCCCGACGATACGTGGGACCACACGACCTACGCCGAGGCCGCGATCAAGCTGACCAAGAAGAGCGGGGACAAGGTCGACCGTTTCGGGCTCTTCTACCCCGCCTACAGCCTCGACCGCTTCTCGTACAAGCTCGAGGCGTTCGGCGGCAGGACGGTCGACCCCGACGACAACACCAAGCCGGCGTTCGACGACGCGGGCTCGCAGGCGGCCGAGGAGTGGATCCGCAAGCTGATCTGGGACGACCGCGCCGCAGCGGACCGCGACACGATCTTCCCCGGCGGGGACGGCCTCGCCGCCACGCTCGACGCCTTCGCCGCCGGCCGGGTGGCGATGGTCGAGGACGGCTTCTACCCCTTCTCGATCGCCGAGGCGATCGGCGACAAATTCAAGGTCGGATTCGCCGCCGTGCCGAAGGGGCCCGTCAAGCGCCGCGTGCTGGGCACCGCCGACGGCTTCGCGATCTGGAAGGGCAGCAAGAGCCCGGACGCCGCGTGGGAGCTGCTCAAGTTCCTGGCGGGACCCGAGTATCAGACCCAGCTCGTCGGCCTCGCCGGCTACCTGCCGAACCGGGTGTCGGTGCTCAGCCAATGGAAGCAGATCGTCACCGCCAAGTACCCGAACCTCGCCGACTCCGGACTCGACGTCGGGCCCAAGGCGATGCAGGAGGGCTACCCGGGCAACCGTCCGCTCTTCAAGAAGGACGCCGAGGCCCAGCAGATCATCGGGCCCGCCCTGCAGAAGGTCTACGTCAGCGGCGGCACCGGCGTCGACTACTTCAAGCAGGTCGCCCAGGACGTGGCGAAAAGCCAGCAGGGGTAGCGTCGGGTCAAGTTCCGACGCGGGCCTGACGACATGCCCGGGGTCGAACCCCGGGCTCACCCTGCAAAACCTCTCCGAGGTTGGGACGCACATGGAGCGGCCATGCCAGCCTTGAAAGCACGTCGCCCATCTCGCCCGGGGTTCCAACCCCGGGTTCTCCAATCCCGCGCGCAATCGTCAAAAGGATCGCCCATGTCCATGCCCAGCGCCCCCCCCGCCGCCTCGACGGCAGGGAGGCTCCCCGCCGCCCGCGGCGGAACCGGCCGGTCGCAGCGCCGCAGGGAGG
>JBPCRG010000048.1:0-6427 GCA_050997095.1 Thermomicrobiales bacterium
CGTACGCCTCGTTGATCTCCTTGAATTTCTCCTCGGCCCCGCTGTCGTTCGGGTTCACGTCCGGATGGAACTTGCGCGCAAGATTTCGGTATGATTTCTTCAGCTCGTCCGCGGTCGCGGTTCGACCGGCGCCCAAAACCTCGTAGTAATCCCGTTTGTCGGCCATGGTGAAGCGGTTCCCGGGCGAAGATCGGCGGCAGCGCCGCCAAACACACGTCGACGTCATTGGTGATCGATGGATGTCGGCTTAGCGATTCCATCACCCTTCAGTATAGTGGTCGAAAGGTGAGCGTCAAGCGCGTCTGGCACTCGAATCTGTCGAGTGCCAGACGGTCGAAGCTTCGATCCGAGGCCGAAGATTCGCGCTCTTCGGCTGCACGGACGACAGGCGACGTTACCAACGGGGTCATGGTCCAAACGGGAACGAGTCGAAATTCGAGGAGGGAGAAGGTGATGGTCTTCCGGTCGCTCGGTTTGAAACGTCCCAAGATGGACCGCGAATCGGCCGCGAGGCTGCCGCCCGGTCAATACCTTACGGAGCGCTGGCCTGTGCTCCACTACGGCGCGGTTCCCGGATTCAATCCGGAATCGTGGGATTTCAGCGTCGTCGGCCTCGTCGAGACTCCGCTGCATTTCACCTGGTCTGCGTTCCAGGCGCTGCCGCAGGTGTCGGTGCAGGCGGAGATGCATTGCGTCACCCGCTGGAGCAAGCCGGAGAACACCTGGGAGGGAGTCGCCTTCCGCACGATCGCGGAGATGGCCCGTCCCCGGCCGGATGCCCGGTTCGTGATGTTCCACTGCGAGGCCGGCTATACCACGAACCTCCCGCTCGACGTGGCCGGCGACGACGACGTGCTCTTCGCGCTGAAGCACGACGGCGAGACGCTGAGCGCCGAGCACGGCCACCCCCTGCGCGCGGTGGTGCCGAAACGGTACGCGTGGAAAAGCGCGAAGTGGATCCGCTCCGTCGAGTTCATGGCTGAGGACCGGCCGGGCTTCTGGGAGCGATACGGCTACAGCAACAACGCGGACTTCCGGAAAGAGGAGCGGTTTGCCGAGTGACCCCCCGGTTCACGCCTGCTCCGGACGCATCGAGATGACGAGGCCTGCCCGCCGCAACGCGCTCCGATAGAACCACGGCGCGGCCAGCGAGGCGTAGATCCGGCCTTCAAGGTCGTCGATCAGCGGCTGGGGGATCGCGGCGGCACCGTTCGCGGTTCCCAGCAGCGCCCCGGCGATCGCCGCCCGGCTGTCCGTCGCCCCGCCGGCGTTGACCGCGGCGAGGACGCCCTCCACGAATCCACCCGCCGCCGTCGCGGCCAGAAAAGCGCCGGCCACGGTCTCGGCGCCATCCTCGGTCAGACCGCACCGGGCAATTCCGCCGGCAACGTCTCCGCCGGCCGAGAAAGCGGGGACGGAGCCCAACGCCTCCGCGACGGAGCCGTGACCCAGGATCTCGGCGACCGTTCCCGGCCAGCGGTCCTTTGGCTGCTCGCCCCGGACCGCCAGCTGGACGCCCAATGCGACCGCCGTCACTGCCGAGATCGCGACCGGGCTGCCGTGCGTGATCCGGGTGACCGACTCGGCGTCCGCCTTCAATCGGTCCAGGTCGAACCGCCCGACGCCGTGCAGCAACCCGATCGGGATGCCGCGGGGGGCGACGTCGCAGGTCGCCGGTCCGTCCTCGTCGAGCGCGACCATCGACCCGAACTCGTCTTCGCTCTCGTTCAGGGCGGCCAGCGTCGCGGCCCCCATCCAGCGTTTCGACTCGCCCCGCGCGAGCATCCGCATCCGGGCCGCGATGTTCTCGGCGTCGATCACTCCGTCGTTGACGGTCGCCGACTCCACGATGCAGAACGCGATCTCCGACTCGTCGGTGAACTCGCCGGCCTTGATCTCGGCGCCGTCGGCGAAGACGCGGCGATGATAGCCGTCGATCGCTCCGAACCGTTCGACGATCGTCGCCGCCGACCACCCGGCGACCGGCATCCCCAACGCGTCCCCGATCGACATCCCCAGAAGCGCCGCAAGAAACCGATCCTGCGCGCCCCCCTTCCGCATGTGGTCTGACACGTCCGTCCCGTCCCGCGAGGTCGCCGTCGCATCAACCGCGCCCTCACTAGGCGCGAACGCCGAAAGTGTAATACCGGTCCGGCCGGCCGCAATGACTTCCGCGACGTCGTTAGGCGTCGAGCCGAGCGCAGAGCGATGGGAAGGACCTCTCTTCCGATGCCGCCCTTCCGTGTTCAGCTGAGACGCGCCAGCCGGGCGATCGCGACCCCACGCCGCGAAGCCGCGGCGATCCGCACCCGTCGGGCAGGTTTGACGAAGGCGCCGGACCCTCATAGACTCGGAACGGAAACAATCCGGGTGTCGGAATCCGGGAGGGTCCTTCGCGGTCGCCCCGCCCAAGCGGCCGTTGCCCTCTATATCCTAATTCTCCGGTCCTGATCGAAGGAGCCATCCCGTGACCATGACGCTCGACCGCGGTACCGCGCTCCCAAGCCACGATGAGAATCTGCAAAGCCTTCGCGCGCAGCTGCCCGCCTCCACCCTGCGAGGCTACTTCAACGCCGGGACGAACGGGCCCATCCCGCTCGTCGCCCACCAAGCCATGGTCGATCGCGCAGAGGACGAAATGAATCTGGGCCGGATCGGACCCGGGCTCTACGAGGGAATGTTCGCGGACTTGACCCGACTCCGCGATCTGCTCGCCGAGATCTTCGGAGCCGACGGCTCGGAGATCGCGCTCATGCGCAGCACCGCCGAAGGGATGAACGTCGCGCTGATGGGCATGGAGTGGCGGCGCGGCGACGAAATCATCACCACCCAACTCGAGCACGTCTGCCTCTTCTCGGCGCTCGGGCTGCTCTCCCATCGGGAGGGCGTCGTGATCAAGACGGTCGACATCGGCAACGGCGAAGGCGACGTCGTCGACCAGCTCGAGCGCTCCGTGACGCCCCGCACCCGCGCGATCGCGATCTCGCACGTCCAGTGGTCGTCCGGCGCGATCATGCCGTTGAAGGCGACCGCGGAGATGGCCCGGCCCCGCGGCATCATGACGATCATCGACGCCGCCCAAGCGGCCGGCCAGATCGAGGTCGATCTGCACGACCTCGGCGTGGACGCCTACGCGGTGGCCGGGCAGAAGTGGCTCTGCGGTCCGGGCGGCTCCGGCGCGCTCTACGTCCGTGCGGACCGCATGGGCGAGATCCGGCCCACCTACCTGCGGTACGGCGCGTTCGATCCGCACGGCTTCGTCGTCCCTCCGGCCGGCGCGGCCCGCTACGAGATGGGCGAGGCCTACAATCCCTCGGTCCGCGCGCAGGAGGCCGGGCTGCGCTTCCTCAAGGACGACGTCGGTTTCGCTTGGCTGTACGAGCGCATCGCCGCGCTCGGCGTTCGATTGTGGGACGGTCTGCAAGGGATTCCTGGACTGACCGTGACCACCCCGCGCGACCGGATGGCGGGCCTCGTCTGCTTCGCCGTCGCCGGGATGACGCCGAAGGACGTCGATAGCGCGGTCTTCGAACGCGGCTACACGATCCGGTTCGTCGATCAGCGCCCGGGTCCCGCAGTCGTGCGCGTCTCCACCGGCTGGTGGTGCACCGAGGAGGAGGTCGACGGGCTCATCGCGGCGGTCCAGAGCGTCGCGGCAGGGACGTAGCGCACAGCGCGGCGACAAGCCCGGCTGCGTGGCGAGGTTCCGATCCAACAGCCAGAATCCGCAATCATGAGGGAAGGCCTCGGACATGACGGGCGATCTCCTGCTCCACAACGGAAACATCATCACCATGGACCCCGCCCGGCCCCGCGTCGAGGCGCTGACGATCCGGGCCGGGCGCGTGATCGCCGTCGGTTCCGAGGGCGAAGCCCGGGCGGCGGCGGCTCCCCGGACCGAATCGATCGACCTCCGCGGGCGGTCCGCCACGCCGGGCCTCAACGACGCCCATTCCCACCCGATGCACGTCGGCTTCGCGCTGGCCGATCTCGACCTGACCGCCCCAGGCGCCGAATCGATCTCCGCCATCGCCGCGCTCGTCGCTGCGGAGTCGAAACGCCGCGCGTCGGGCGCCTGGATCTACGGCCGCGGCTACGACCAGGCGCGGCTCGACGAGCAGCGGCACCCGTCCCGGCAGGATCTGGACCCCGTCTCCCCCGACCACCCCGTGCTGCTCTACCGCGCCTGCCACCACGTCGTCGCCGTGAATAGCCGCGCGCTGACCATGGCCGGCATCACCGCGGAGACCCCCGACCCCTCGGGCGGCACGATCGACCGCGACGGACATGGTGAGCCGACCGGCGTGCTCCGGGAGTCCGCGATCGAGCTCGTGCGCCGCGTCATCGCCGACCCGACCGAGGACGAGCTCGCCGCCGCGATCGTTCGCGGCGGCCGGGCATTCCTCGCGAGCGGCGTCACCAGCGCCGTCGAGGCCGGGATCGACCGTCCCGAGGAGTTCGGCGCGTACCAGCGTCTGCGACGAGCGGGCAAGTTACCGATCCGCACCTATCTGATGATGATGATCGACCAGATGCTCGACCCGATGATGGACATCGGCCTGCGCACCGGCTTCGGCGACGAGTGGCTGCGGATCGGGCCGGCCAAGCTCTTCAGCGACGGCAGCATCGGCGGCCGGACCGCGCGGATGCGCGCGCCGTTCGAAGGCCAGGCCGAGAACGTGGGGCTCTGGATGGAGCCGCCCCACGAGATCAAGGCGAAGATCCTCCGCGCGCACGCGGCGGGATTCCAGATCGGCATCCACGCGATCGGCGACGCGGCGATCGACCTGATCCTCGACGGCTACGAGGAGGCGATGCTTCGCCACCCGCGGACCAACCCGCGTCACCGGATCGAGCACTGCTCCATCGTCGACGAGCACACCATCGAGCGGATCGCCCGGCTTGGCGTCATCCCCATCCCCGGCACGTCGTTTCTCCATCACTTCCGCGAATCCTACGTCCAGAATCTCGGCTACGACCGGCTCCGCCATGCCTACGGAATGGCGACATTCGCCCGCCACGGCGTGGTCGCCGCCGCCAGCACCGACGCGCCCGTCGTCCCCACGAGCGCGACCGTCGGCCTGCAGACCATGATGACCCGCCGCGACGCGCGCGGAGCCGAGATCTGGCCGGAGGAGCGGATCGACCTCGAAGCCGCCTTGCGCGCCTACACCGTCAACGGGGCGTACGCCTCCTTCTAGGCGGGCCTGAAGGGATCGTTCCGCGACGGAATGATCGGCGACGTCACCATCTTCGAAACCGATCTCCACTCCGTCCCCGCGGAGGAGATCGGCGCGGTCAAGATCGACCACACCGTCACCGACGGACGGGTCGCGTACTCCCGGCTGTAGACCCCGCTCAAGTTCCATGAAAGGCATGAGGAATGGTCACCATCGGCTACATCGGGCATTCGGCGTTCAATGTGACGTCGGACGGCGTCTCCCTGCTCGTCGATCCCTACATCACCGGCAATCCCGCCGCCACGTCGACGCCGGGCGAGTTCTCGCCCTCGACGATCCTGCTCACCCACGCCCACAACGACCACGTCGGCGACACCGTCGCGATCGCCGCGCGCACGGGCGCCGCGGTCATCGCCACCGCCGAGCTCGCCGGCTACCTCGGCGGCAAGGGCGTGAAGAACGCGGTCGCCGCCAACCACGGCGGCACGGTCCGCTTCGAGGGCGGCTCGACCAAGTTCGTGCCCGCCTGGCACACGTCGTCGTATTTCGACGACGAGCTCCAGACGAACGTCGCTCCGGGCGTCCCGGCGGGCCATGTCGTCCGGGTCGGCGGAAAGACGATCTACTTCGCCGGCGACACGTGCCTCTTCGGCGACATGCGCCTGATCGGCGACGAGGGTCTCGACGTGGCGGTGATCCCGATCGGCGACCACTTCACGATGGGCCCGGCCGACGCCGTCCGCGCCGTCGAGTTCCTCCGCCCGCGCATCGTCATCCCCTGCCACTACAACACGTTTCCCCCGATCCGGCAGGATGGGGCGGCTTTCAAGGAGACGGTCGAGGCGAAAACCGGCGCCCGCTGCGTCGTCCTCGAGCCCGGCGAGTCGTTCGATGTCGACTGACGGCCTCGCCGCCGTCAACGCGGAAATGAAGCGGACCGCGGTCCAGAAAAAGGCCGTCAGCAAGCTTCCTCCGAAAGACGTGCTCGCGTTCGCGATCCAGTTCTTCAAAGCGCGGGGCTACCGCGCCGCCGCGACCGGCCGACCAAACGTGATGTTCGTGATGGGCCCGGCCGAAGGCGCGCTGCCCCGCGTCACGGGCGAGATCGCCGCCCGCGCCGATGTCGGCAAACCCGGCACCACTCTCGTCACGCTTGACGCCATCGGCGAACGCCTAGGCCCGGCCATGAACGATTTCATCAAAGAGCTGCGCGCGCTCGGCCGCACCCCGAAGCCGCCCCCTCCCGC
>JBPCRG010000057.1:0-2562 GCA_050997095.1 Thermomicrobiales bacterium
CAGTTGCACCGTCGGATCGCTGGCGACGACCGTCGGGGCCGGTCCGTTCAGCGCCGCCGTCATCGCCGCCGCGTCGCCGAAGCGGTCGGCGGGGTTCTTCGCGAGCGCGCGCAACATCGCGGCCTCGACCGCGGGCGGGACGTCGGCCCGCGGGGCGAACTGGCGCCACGACGGCGGCGGGTTGTGGATGTGGGCGAGCGCGACCGCGATCGCATTGTCCGCCGCGAACGGGAGGCGTCCCGTCAGCATCTCGAAGAGCATCACGCCGACCGCGTAGAGGTCCGTGCGCGGCGAGACCGCGTCGCCTCCCGCCTGCTCCGGGGCCATGTAGGCGGGGGTCCCCCAGACCGCGCCGTGGGTGGTCAGCCGGGTGTCGGTCGGGGCGACCGCGATCCCGAAGTCGGTCACGCGCGCGACGCCGTCGTCGCCGACGATCACGTTCTGCGGCTTGACGTCGCGGTGGACGAGCCCCGCGGCGTGGATCGCGCCCAGCCCCGCCAGGACCTGATCGACGATCCGGACCGCGTCCCGCGCTGGGAGCGGGCCGGTCTCGGCCAGCAGCTGCTTCAGATTTCGCCCGGGCACATATTGAAGCACGAGGTGCAGCGATCCCTGGTGGGAGCCGTAGTCGTAGACGTCGACGACGTTGGGGTGGTCGACCGCGGCGGCGGCGCGGGCCTCGCGCGCGAATCTGGCGGTGACCGCATCGTCGTCGCCGTCCGGGCGGCGCAGCACCTTGAGCGTGACGCGCCGATCCAAGACCCCGTCGTAGGCGCGGTAGGTCGTCGCGGCCGCCCCCTCGCCGAGAAGGCCCTCGATGGAATAGCGGTCGGGGATGTCGACGGAATGGGCCTCCACCGTGGTCTGATCGCTCCCTGCTACGCGCTATGCCCCCGCCACGTCCAGATCGTCCCGGAGTCGCATCGTGCCACCGCGCGACGGCGTCGAACGAGGTACCAAACGCAGATTTCGCGCCAATCCACCGCCGGGTGCTGGCTCGCGGCGCCATTCCCCGGTTTTGGGGCAGAATGGGGACCCCGCGAATCACGGCGGTCACCGCGTGATCCATCCGTGATCGCTCGCCCGACCGGGGGCCCGATTCGGTGCAACAATGCCGCGATCGATGCTGAGGGAGGACTGTCCGCCGTCGCGACCGGGCCGACGCCCGCCGAGAAGTTCAGGAGTTGGCCGCATGCTGCTCGAGCGCATCCAGGAACGGAATCCCGCGATGGTCGAGGCCGCGGTGCTCCTCCATCAGCGCGGCGAGCTGCCGACCGCGAGCTGGCTCTACGACCTCGACGCGGTCGCCCACAACGCGCGCTGCATCGCAGCGGAGGCGCGGCGGCTCGGGCTGACGACCTACGCGATGACCAAGCAGCACGGGCGCAACCCGATGGTCACCGCGGTCGCGCTCAGCCAGGGGCTCGACAAGACGGTCGCGGTCGACATCCAGTGCGCGAAGCTGCTCAACCGCTACCGCCTGCCGATCGGGCACGTCGGCCACCTGAACCAGATCCCGCGCGCCGAGATGGCCGACGCGCTGGCGATGCGCCCGGACGTGGTCACGGTCTTCAGCCGGGAGGCGGCGCGCCGGGTCAGCGACGTCGCCGCGGGCATGGGCGTCTCCCAGGACCTGCTGCTGCGGGTGCACAAGCCGGGCGACGTCTTCTTCCCCGGGCAGGAGGGCGGGTTCCGCGACGACGAACTGATCGCCGCGGCCCGCGAGATCCAGGGTATGCCCGGCGTGGGCATCGTCGGCGTGACCACGTTCCCCTGCCTGACCTACGACTTCTCGGGGCGGCGCGAGGTTTCGTTCAACCCCAACATGCGCACGATCACCGCGGCCGCGGAGCGGCTGCGCGGCGAACTGGGGATCGGGATCACCCAGATCAACGCGCCGGGTAACACCTCGACCGCGACGATGGCGATGCTGCGCGAGGGCGGCGCGACCCACGTCGAGCCGGGGCACGGCATCCTCGGCACCACGCCCGCGCAGATCGTGGAGCCGAACCACCCGGAGATCCCCGCCTACGTCTTCGTCACCGAGATCAGCCACCACCACGACGGCCGCGGCTACGGGATCGCCGGGGGCGGACTCTGGACGATGATGGGCAGGTTCCTCGATCCCGACTGGCGCGTCGGCGCGTTCGTCGGCTCCGACCCGGCCGCCGTCCTCGGCAACCGGCTCGACTATGAGCACATCGACCAGATCATCGACTACCACATCCCCCTGACGCCCGGTGACCGCTGCCAGATCGGGGACACCGTCGTCTTCCCGACCTACACCCAGGCGCACATGACCCGCGCGCTGGTCGTCCCGGTCAGCGGGATCTCGACCGGCGCCCCTGTCATCCGCGGCGTCTTCGACAGCGCCGCGACGATGCTGACCCGCGGCTACGACCCCGTCGCGCCCGCCGAGGTGATGCGCCTCATCGACGAACTGCTGACGGAGTACCCCGTCCCGGCGCTTGTTTAGGGCGTCCCGGCGAAGCCTCCGGCGGGTAGCGGGGGGGGGGGGTGGCGGGCAGGGGGGGAAAGGGGAAAAGAAGGGAGGGAGAGGGG
>JBPCRG010000060.1:0-4566 GCA_050997095.1 Thermomicrobiales bacterium
GCCCGGTTCACCGCGGGCCGCGCCCCCGGCTTCCTGACGATGGCCGATCTGCTCAACCCGTCCTGAGCATGGATGCGGAAGACGCGACGGCGGCCCCGTCCACCTACCGCCGTAAGGATGAGGCCGCGTCGGAGCGGCACCGGCGACGTCCCCCTGGGTAGGCCGCTAGTACCATGGGAACACAGGTGACCATGGTCAGGTTGAGCGGACATCCGGGTCACCGTACACTCCTAGGGACGAACGAATGGAGGGGTGCCACCTTGTCGCCGCCCCCATCCGACCAGGGCCCGCGCTTGCGAGTCTTCGCGTGACGTCCGCCGCGCCGGCTTTCCGAATGGACATCTCCCGGAAAGCGGCCGACGCGATCGCGATCCAGGGGCAAGGCTGAAAGGACGTTTCTCCATGAGCGATTCAGTGACGGTTCTCATCGTCGAGCGCGAGCCCCTTTTCCGCCGCGGTCTGGCGGGCTGCCTCGGCTTCGACGAGATCACCGAGGTCGTCGGCGCCGCCGCGAGCGCGGAGGAGGGCTACAAGCTCGCCGACGAGCACCTGCCGAACGTGCTCCTCGTCGGCACGACCCTGCACGACGCCCCCGGGCTGGCGGCCGCGACCGAGTTCCGCCGCCGCTACCCCTCGATCGCCACCATCGTGATCGCGGCCCAGAAGACCGACGACGAACTCTTCGCGGCGATCCGGGCAGGCGCGTCCGCCTACTGCGGGCAGGACATCGACGAGGAAAAGCTCGTCGCCCTGATCAAACGCTCCGCGACCGGGGAGTACGTGATCAACGAGCAGCTGCTCGAGAAGCCGTACGTCGCCGCTCGGGTGCTCGAGCAGTTCCGGACCGCGACCTCGAACGACCTCGCTCCGACGAGCGCTTTCGCGCCGCTCACCGACCGCGAGCTCGAGATCCTCAAGAAGGTCAGCGACGGCCTGACCAACGCGGAGATCGGCTATGCCCTCGGCATCAGCGCGCAGACGGTCAAGAACCACGTCACCTCGATCCTGCGGAAGCTGGCGGTCAACGACCGCACGCAGGCCGTCGTCACCGCGCTCAAGCGCGGCTGGCTCTCGATCGACGACGCGATGCCGGTGGGCAGGAACGGCTCGGCGGCGCCCGGTCCGCACTCGATCGGCGTCTACTCGGACCGCAGCCGGTAATCCGGTCCGCCCGCCGGGCGGAGATCCACGCATCTGACGTCGAAGGGGACCTCCAGGGGTCCCCTTCGACGCGTTCACGGCTCTTCTGTTGCCTGCGATGCATTGCGATCAGTCGCCCCGCGACGCGAAGGGCGGGCTTCGGTACAATGGCGGTCTAGTCGTCCCTCTTCCGTCACGAACCGGCATGGACCGCGTGACCAGCAAGGAGCGAGTTCCCCACCATGGTGCTAAGCAGCTACGTAGGCGCTTCGGTCCGACGCAAAGAGGATCCCCGGCTGATCACCGGCTCGTCGTCGTACGTCGACGACATCGTGCTGCCGAACACGGTCTCGGTCGCGTTCGTGCGGAGCTCGTACGCCCACGCGACGATCACCGGCGTCGACGGATCGGCAGCGCTGGCGATGCCCGGCGTCCACGCGGTCCTGACCGCGGACGACCTCGCCAAGGTCCTGAAGAAATTCGGACAGGAGGTGGGTCCGAGCGAGACCGGCGAGGTCGCCTCCGAGGAGACCGGAGAGGACGCCGACATCCCCGTGCCCGAAGTGATGCCGCTCGCCGTCGGCAAGGTCCGCTACATCGGCGAGGCGATCGCCGCGGTCGTGGCCGACACCGCCGCCCTCGCGGAGGACGCTGCCGCGATGGTCGAGGTCGGCTACGAGGCGCTCGAGGCCGCAGTCGATCCGTACGCGGCGATGCAGGACGGCGCCCCGCAGATCTACGATTCCGTGAAGAACAACATCAGCGTTCGCCAGAAGACCGTGCACGGCGATGTCGAGGCCGCGTTCGCCTCCGCGCCGGTGAAGATCAAGGTCCGCATCCGCGCGCCGCGCGTGGCCCCGCTGCCGCTCGAAGGGCGGGCGATCCTCGCCGCCCCCGACCCGGTCACCCGCGGCCTGACGTTCTGGACCTCGACCCAGGCTCCGCACTGGAACCGCAACGAGATCGCGGAGGCGCTCGGTCTGGCCCAGACTCAGGTCCGCTGCATCGCGCCGGAGGTCGGCGGCGCCTTCGGCTGCAAGATCGGCGCGTACCCCGAGGAGTTCGTCGTCGCCGGCATCGCCCAGATGATGGGCCGGCCCGCCAAATGGATCGAAAGCCGCAGCGAGAATTTTCTGTCGACCAACCACGGCCGCAACCAGTGGGCCGATTTCGAGGCCGCCTCGGACGAGACGGGCAGGCTGCTCGGTCTGCGCGCGCGGATCGTGCTCGACTCCGGGGCCTACCCGAAGGCACTCGACCTCGCCTGGGCGACGTGGATCATGTCGACCGGACCCTACGTGATCCCGAACCTCGACTACGAGGTCACCGGGGTCTACACCAACACGATGGCCAACGGCGCCTACCGCGGCGCGGGACGGCCCGAGGCCGCGTTCTACCTCGAGCGGGTGCTCGACATGATCGCCGACGAGGCCGGGGTCGATCCCGTCGCCGTCCGCCGCGCCAACTTCATCGCCCCCGACAAGTTCCCGTACACCACGCTTTCCGGCGAGCACTACGACACCGGCGAATACGACAAACCGCTGACCAAGGCGCTGGAGATCTCCGGCTACGACCAGCTTCGGGCCGAGCAGGCCGCGGCGCGCAAGCAGGGCCGGTACCTCGGCATCGGAGTCTCGACGTATGTCGAGATCTGCGGGTTCGGCCCCTATGAAAGCTCGACCGTGCGGGTCGAGCCGAGCGGCGCCGTCTCGATCTTCACCGGCATCTCCCCCCACGGCCAGGGCCAGGAGACGACCTTCTCGCAGCTGGCGGCGGACTACATCGGCGCCGACTTCGGGTCGGTCGTCGTCCACCATGGCGACACCTCCAACACCCCGCAGGGCAACGGCACGATGGGCAGCCGCGGTCTCGCCGTCGGCGGCGCCGCGGTCGCGATGTCGCTGACCAAGATCCAGGAGAAGGCCAAGCGCATCGCCGCCACGATCCTCGAGGCGTCCGAGGGAGACATCGAACTGGTCGAGGGCAAGTACCGCGTGAAGGGCGTGCCGTCGCAGGGCGTCTCGCTCGCCGACGTGGCGAAGCGCGCCTACAGCGACGACATACCGGACGAGATCTAGATCGGCCTCTCGACGACCGACTTCTTCAAGCCCTCGGACGAGACCTTCCCGTTCGGCGCCCACGTCTCGCTCGTCGAGGTCTTCCCCGAGACCGGCGAGAGGAAGATCCTCAAGGACGTCGCGGTCGACGACTGCGGCACGATCATCAGCCCGATGCGGGTCACCTGCCATGTCCACGGCGGGTTGGCGCAGGGCATCGGCCAGGCGATCTGCGAGGAGCTGATGTACGACGACAGCGGCGAGCTGCTGACCGGCACGCTCAACGACTACGCCGTGCCCAAAGCCTGGCACTTCCCGACCTTCGAGTCGCACCACACCACCACGACCACGCCGATCAACCCGCTCGGGGCCAAGGGCATCGGGGAGGCCGCGACCATCGGCGCGACCCCGTGCATCGCCAACGCGGTGATCGACGCGCTGGAGCAGTTCGGCGTCCACCATCTCGACATCCCGTTCAACGCCGAGAAGGTCTGGCGCGCGATCAACGCGGGCACGGCGCCGATCGCCACCGCCGCCGACTGAGCCCCGGCATCTCAAACGGCGTCAAGACGGGCACACCGGTTTCGACCGGAGGGCCCGTTTTCCGTTGTCCGGATCTGTGCTCCGCATCGCGCGTTCCGGCGGAAATCGCGCGGAAACCGGACGGCGCGGCGCCGATTCCCAGTGACGGCGCGCACCTCTTCGTCCCGTGTGCCGACACCGGTAGCGTCGGTACCTTGGCGGCTTCGCTCGGCTACCGCGTGCGCTCTTCGCCCCGGCGCCGACCATGCACTATTGACGGCGAGCCCGACGGCGGGCGGGGCGCGACGGTCGTCCTCAAGCCCCGGCCGGGTCGGCAAGGAAGGCTGCATGAACAACTCCCCACGGCTCCCGACGACGTGTCTGCTGCTGGCGGTCGGCCTGATCGCGGCGGTCTTCGTCAACCACAAGCTGCTCGGAGACGGGCTCTGGCTCTCCGAGGTCGAGATCGGCGCCGTCGCGGCCGCGCTGACGCTGGGCATCTTCGGCATCCAGGGTCTGACCTCGGTGCTGCTCGAAGGGGTCGAACTGAGGCCCGGACGCCATGCGCCCCGATTGACGAACCCGCTGAGCCTGGCCATCGTCCTGCTCTCGATCATCCTGCTCGCGACCTCGGGCGTGCTGGTCTATGCGTTGACCTCCGACTGGTCGCCGTCTTGGATCGGCGCGATCGCGGGCGCCGCGATGATCGACCTCTCCCTGCTCCTGGTGATCTACAAGGAAGCGTTCGTCGGCGACGAGGTCTCCTTCGACGACCGCATCGACGGTGTGCCGTGGTGACGTCAGACCGACATGGAAGGCAATCGACGATGGCTACGTCCCCTCCCGC
>JBPCRG010000078.1:0-3220 GCA_050997095.1 Thermomicrobiales bacterium
CCCCTCTCCCGCGCACCGGGAGAGGGGCTGGGGGTGAGGGTGGACCGGGGAAATGGGTATTGATCCCCGGCCGAGGGGACTTCACCCTCGCGGCCCTCACCCTAACACCTCTCCCGCTCACCGGGAGAGGGGCTTCATGTCGGGGCGGCTCGTCTCCTTTGTGGGTCCATGCAAACACACGTTGCCTCAAAGTGTTCGAGTGAACGACTGCGCCAGTCGTCGGCTCCCCTCTCCCGCGCACCGGGAGGGGGGCTGGGGGTGAGGGTTTCTCCATGAACAAGATCGTCCTGATCGGCGCGGGCAGCGCCGTCTTCACGCGCGGGCTGGCCGCGGACCTGATCCTGCTCGACGAGCTCGGGCCCTGGGAGCTGGGGCTGGTCGACATCGACCCGGAGGCGCTGGAGACGGCCGAGGGGCTGGGCCGGAGGATGGTCGAGTCGCGCGGGGCGAAGATCGCGATCAGCGCCTCGACCGACCGGCGGGAGCTGCTGCCCGGGGCCGATGTCGTGGTCAGCACCGTCGGGGTCGGCGGGCGGCGGGCGTGGGAGACCGACGTCGCGATCCCGCGCAAATACGGCGTCTACCAGCCGGTCGGCGACTCGATCCTGCCGGGCGGCATCTCCCGCGCGATGCGGGTCATCCCGGTGCTGGTCGACGTGGCGCGCGACGTCCGGCGGTTCTGCCCGGAGGCGTGGTTCTTCAACTATGCCAACCCGATGACGGCGAACTGCTGGGCGATCCGGGAGGCGACGGGCGTCCCGGTCGTCGGGCTCTGCCACGGCCTCTTCCACGTCGAGCGGCAGCTGGCCGAGCTGCTGGGGGCGCCGCTCGAGGAGATCACGTCGCTCTTCGTCGGGCTCAACCACCTGACCTTCATCTTCGACCTGCGCTGGAAGGGGGAGGACGCCTGGCCGATGGTGCGCGAGAAGCTGGCCGCGGAGCGGGCGCAGAACGGGAACGGACGAGGGAGATACCTCGGCCAGACGTTCGCCGAGGGCTTCGCGGCGGCCGACAACCCCTTCTCCTGGTCGCTCTTCGACGCCTACGGAGCCTACCCGGCGGTGAACGACCGCCACGTCGTCGAGTTCTTCCCGGAGCGCTTCCCGCGCGGCGAGTACCACGGGCTGACCCTCGGGGTCGACGCCTTCTCCCACGCCGAGATCGTGGCCTGGGGCGACGAGCGCTACGCCGCGATGCGCCGCCAAGCCCTGGGCCAGGAGCCGCTCGACGAGAGCGTCTTCGAGCGCACCGCCGGCGAGCACGAGCAGCTGCTCTACATCCTCCGCTCGATCGGGCGCGACGAGCGGCGCGTCTTCTCCGTCAACCTGCCGAACGGCGGGGCCGTGCCGAACCTGCCCGCCGACGCCGTGCTGGAGATGCCCGCGGCGGCGACCGCGACCGGGCTGCGCCCCCTGCAGATCCTCGACTTCCCGGAGACGCTCGCCGCGGTCGTCACCCGCAAGCTCGCCGCGGTCCGCCTGACCGTCGAAGCCGCCCTCACCGGCGACCGCAGGCTTCTCACGGAAGCCCTGCTCCTCGACGGCTCCGTGAGCGACCGCGCCGTCGCCGAAACGATGGGCGAGGAGCTGCTCACCGCCCACCGCCAACACCTGCCGCAGTTCTTCTCAACCGTTCGCAAGCCGGCGTACACTTGCCGCACTGGAACATTCCGGCGCCGCGGGGGACGGACGATGTCGATCACCACCAAGCTGCACACCGCCGAAGAGCTGTGGGTCATGCCCACCGATCAGCCCTGGGAACTCTGGGAAGGGGAACTGCGGAAGGTGCCGGGTGCAGATGGACGAGCAAGCAACTTGGCCGGAGTCATATTCGCGCTCCTGCTGCCGACTGTGCGGGCTGGCAATCTCGGCTTGCTCACGACGGCCGACGGCACGTACATCGTCGCGCGCGACCCGGACACGGTCCTGGTGCCCGACGTCGGCTTCGTGCGCTGGGACCGCCTGCCGGACGGCGTCGCGCCGGAGCGGTACATCCCCGCGCCGCCCGATCTGGCCGTGGAGGTCATCTCGCCCACGGACGAGCCCGGCGAGATGGCCAGAAAGCGCGGGCTCTACCGCCGCGCCAGCGTGCCGCTCCAATGGTGGATCGACCCCGCTCGCCGGACCGTCGCGGTCTACCGAGACGGCATCCTGGCGGCGGAGCTGGCCGAGGGGGACGAGCTTGACGGCGGGGACGTGCTGCCGGGGCTCCGCGTGCCGGTATCCGAGATCCTCGCGTAGCGCTTGTGGCATGGAGGGCAGACCCCGATCGAACGCGCCCACCGCTTCTTGCGGCACGCCGATCAGGTAATCGACGCCGAATCGGTGACGGTCGGCTACGACAGCGACGCGTTGATGATCCATTTGTTCGGGCGCGGAGTCCCCGCCGTCAGCTTGCTCATCACCGACGAGTTGATGGTGCGGTGGGACCGGGCCAACGAACGGGTGGTCGGATTCCAGCTCGACCACTTCCTGAGCCGTGTCGCGCCGGAGCATCCGGAATTGCTCGATCTCCTCGACATCGCGGACCTTGACGGGATCGGCGTGGAGGACGTGGGCCGGATTCGCCGCGAGATCGCCAGCCGACATCGTGGTTCCCTCGTCAACCGCGCGTTCACCGGCGTCGACACGATGACGACCGCCGCCGACTGACGGGGCGGAACGACAAGAGCCTCTTTAGATCCCGCAAGGTCAGCCTGCGTGCGGTCGGCTCTGGTGGACGCGCAAATCCATCCGGGAACGAGCAGAACGCTTCTCCATTCATGCCTCCCGCCCGCCGGGGGGAACGACCGCAGGCACGGCGGCGTCGTGGACGGCGCGGTTGAAGGCGGCGACGTCCTCGGCGAGCAGGCGGCGGTAGCGCGCGAGTTGGGCGTCGGCGCGGCGGGCGAGGTCGGCGTAGAGCTCCTGGTCCTGCGCGGTCGGCGCGTCGTCGGAGCGGGCGACGTGGAAGCCGAGCGCCTCCAGCTTGTTGTTGAGCCGGATCGGGAAGTGGATGCTGTCCAGTTCTCCGGAGCGCTCGTGCAGGTTCGGCTGGATCAGGGTCCGCTCGACCTCGGCCAGCCCCTCCAGCACCGTCGCGGCCGACGCCCGGACCGCCGCCCACTCGGGCCGCCCGCCGAGCGGGCGCAGCCGCGCCTCGACCTGCGCGCGCACGTCGCGGATCGCGTTGACCGCGTCATGGATCTCGGAGACCTTGTCGCGGATCCGCAGCATCAGGC
>JBPCRG010000080.1:0-5833 GCA_050997095.1 Thermomicrobiales bacterium
CATCGTAACGATCGAGAGCAGGTGCTTGGGAGTTACGAAGAAGCAGCAAATGCGCTGGAGCCGGGCCACGGTGCAGCCCTTCCTCGACGTGCGCACGGCGGTGCTGAACGATACGCTTGAGGACGCCTTCCGCCATCGTCACCCCGGCTTCAGGCCCGCCAACGATGATCATAGGGCGACAACAGCCGCGGCGTGATCACCCCCACGATTTTGAATGCTCTCGTCTCAGCTCAGCAGCCCGAGACAGTAATCCCGCAATGGCCGCTCCCGGTCGGCATGCCCGATCGCCTCGGCTAGAGCCTCGCCATAGGCCCCAAACCGCTCTTCCCCATCAACCGTCCCATGATCCATGACAGCCACCACCCGCTACGCGAATCACGAGACTACCAAACCCAGCCCCGCCCCGAATCCCCTCGTCTCCGACTTCGTGACTCAGTAGAACTAAGCGGCGGATAGGATGATGTCGAGTAGATGATTCAAGGTGGGCTATTCACACGAGACTTTCTGCTGGAGGGCGTGCTCGCCGAGCCCGCGTGGCGCGCTTTCGGCGACGCGGAGGTTGAGGCGGCGCGCGCTCGCCTGACCGCGCTGCTCGCGCCTTTCGCCCGCCAGCGCGCTCCGAACGAGGCGGAAACCGAGGCGCAGCTTATCTTCCCCGTGCTGGAGCAGGTGCTGAAATGGCCGGATTGGCTGCCGCAGCAGAACCTGTCGGCCGCCGGCCGGCAGGACGTGCCGGACGCGCTACTGTTCGCGGACTATGCGGCGAAGCGAGCCGGCCCGAAGGTCGGTCGATGAACGCTCCCCTGTATCTGCAGCTCGTCGACGCGGAGAAACTGCTCGCCGAGTTTCCGATCGGGCAGCGTTTCCTCAAGGCCTGGCGCGCCATCGGTCCGGACGAGCTGCGGCAGCGCCAGGAGCGCATGTTCCGGCTCTGTGTCGCACGTGCCTGGACGACGCCGTTCTATCGCCGGCTCTGGGGCGAACGGGGGATCGAGCCGGGCGACATCCGGGGGCTCGACAACCTGGCGCGCCTCCCGTCCTTCGACAAGCAGGACATCATGGCCTCGCTCGAACGCGCGCCGCCCTTCGGCGACTTCTCGGGACGGGACGCTTACCCGCCGGGCGAACGACCGCCCGTCATCATCCACACGACGAGCGGCACGACCGGGCAGCCGCAGGTGGTGCCCTTCGGGCCGCGTGGGCGCGAAGTCCAGAACCTGCTTCTCGCCCGGGCCTACCTGTTGCACGGGATCACGGACCAGGACGTCGTCCATTCCGTCTACGGGCACGGCCTGATCAACGGCGGGCATTACATCCGGGAGGCCGTCACCCACTGGACGGGCGCGACCTTCCTGTCGGTCGGGACTGGCATCGAGACGCGCTCGATGCGCCAGGTCGAGCTGATGCAGCGCTTCGGGGCGACCACGATCGTCGGTTTCGTCGACTACATCAAACACCTGGCGGGCGTGGCCCGGGAGGCCGGCCTCGTGCCGGGCCGTGACATCCCGCTCCGTCGCATCTGCGGCCATATCGGGCCGGAGGACCGCGCCGCCCTGTCGGCGAGCTGGGGCGGGCCTGAGATCTTCGACTGGTACGGCGTCGCCGATACCGGCATCATCGCAAGCGAAGGACCGGACCATGAGGGGCTCCATGTCTGGGAGGACGCCCATCTCCTCGAGATCCGGGACGTGGAGAGCGGCGCGGCGGTCCCGGAGGGCGGGACCGGCGACATGGTCGTCACCGTCCTGTTCAAGGACGACATCTACCCGATGATCCGCTTCAATACCCACGACGTGACGCGCTGGCGGCCGGGCTCGTCCGCCCTCGGGCTGCCGTTCCGGCGGATCGAGGGCTTCCTCGGGCGCAGCGACAACATGGTGAAGCTGCGCGGCATCAACGTCTTCCCTCAGGCGGTCGGTGCCGTCCTGGCCGCGGACGAGGCGTTCGCGGGCGAGTATGTCTGTCGGCTCGATCGTGACCCATCCGGACGCGACGATCTGACGGTGCTTGTCGAGGTCCGAGACGATCCTGGTCGCGGAACCGCGCGGGAGCGTTTTCGCGATCGTCTCCGCACGGCGCTCGGGGTCGACGTCGGGGTCGAGCTCGCGCGCCCGGGCGAACTCGCCGAACTCACGGGAATCACCTCGCGCCAGAAGCCGCTCCGGCTTATCGACGCTCGCCAAATCGGGCGGCCGGCATCGTGAGCGACTGGGCCTGGCCCGGCGGAGCAAGGCTCGCCGTCTCGATCGTCGTCAACGTCGAGGAAGGAGCGGAGCTCACGCCGGCCGACGGCGACCCGACCGCTGAACCCGTCGATGAGCTCGGGATCGCGCTGAAGGGCGGTCATCGTAATTACGGCAACGAGAGCAATTACCGCTACGGCATCGAGGCCGGAGCGCCGCGCGTCCTCGCGCTCCTAGGCAAGCATGGACTCACGGCAACCTTCACGGCGGCCGCGCAGGCGCTGGAGCGCGCGCCCGGGCTCGCGCGGGAGATCGTGGCCCGCGGGCACGAGATCTGCGCCCATGGCTGGCGCTGGGCCCCGCAGCACCGGCTCGCGCCCGAGGACGAGCGCGCCTTCATCCGACGCGCGACAACCTCCATCGAGAAAACCACGGGGCGGCGGCCGGTCGGCTGGCTGTCGCGCTATCTCCACAGCAGCGAGACGCGCCGGCTCCTGGCCGAGGAGGGCTACCTCTATCATATGGACGATTACGGCTCGGACACGCCGTCCTGGGATTTGAGCGGCCCGCGGCCGATCGTGGTCCTGCCCTACAGTCTCGACACCAACGACATGAAGATGTGGAACGCGCCAGCGCTCGGCCCGCGCGACTGGGCCGATTACGCCATCGACAGCATCGCCTGGATAGCGACGGAGGAACCCCGCCGGCCGCAGATGCTGTCGATCGGCGTGCATCTCAGGATCATCGGCCGGCCGGGCCGCATCGGCGCCTTCGACCGGGTCCTCGCCCATCTCGCCGGCCGGCCGGACGTGTGGATCACGTCGCGGCGGGCCATCGCCGAGCATTTCGCCGCCGCGGTGCCGGCTGGCTGACGCGTCTCTTTTCCCCGTCGAAGACGGGGAGAAGCGCGGAAAGAGGCTGACCGCGTCCCGCCTATTCGAACATCGCGACCGCCCGGATCGGGCTCGCCGTGCCGCCCCGGATACGCAGCGGAAAGCCGACGAAGCGGAAGCGGCCGCGCCCGACGAGCTTGTCGAGATTGGCCAGGCACTCAATGTGGGTGATCCCGCGCTCGCCGCAGGCGAGATGCGCCTGGAAGTTCGGCTCGCCCTCCGGAGCCGGGCTCACTGCCTCGACCCCGAACATGCCGATGCCGCGGTCCGCCAGCCAATGCACGGCCTCGACCGAGAGACCGGGGAAATCGTGCAGGTAGCCGGGCTTGCCGAGCAGGCGGGTGTTGGTGCCGAGATAGATCATGACCGTGTCGCCCGGTCGGATCTCCTGGCCGGAGGCCTTCAGCGCGGCCTCCATCTCGGGAACCGTCACCGCGTGCTTCAGCGGCACCTGCGAAAGGTCGAGGCAGATGGCAGAGGTGTAGAATTTCTCGAGCGGCATCTCGTCGATCGAGGCGGCGTCCGCTCGAGAATCGAAATGGACCGGCGCGTCGACATGCGTTCCCGCGTGGTCGCTGAACGAGATGGACAGGGCTTTCGAGCTGAATTCCGTGTTGCCGGCCCGCTTCTTCTCGCTGTGGTCGTACCAGGTCGCGATCACGACGGGCGGATGCGAGGGGTGCACCTGCGTGCGGTGGAACAGCTCGCGGCTGAGGTCGATGAGTTCCAAGGTGGTCTCCGTGTGATTCAGCGGGTGGTCTGGGGCGTGAGCAACTCGTCGGTCGAGATCGCGGGGCGCGGCTCGCCTCCCAAGTCCGGGACGGCGCGATCGGGAATCCGGCCGGCCTTCGTCGGACGGCGCCGGATCAGCCCCTCGGGGCGCCACAGCACGACCGCCACGATGATCAGCCCGTACAGTATCATCCGGTACTCGTTCGCGAAGCGAAGCGTCTCGGGCAGCACCGTCAGGATGATCGCGCCGAGGACGGGCCCCCACAGCGTGTACATGCCGCCGAAGAGCAGGAAAATGATGTAGTTCAGCGACACGAAGAACCCGAGCTCGTGCGGGCTGATCACCAGCACGTAATGGGCCTGCATCGCCCCGCCCATGCCGACGAGCGCCGCGCCCAACGCGAAGGTGATCGCCCGGATTCCCGCGACCGAGATGCCCATGGAGGCGGCGGCGAGCGGATCGTCCCTGACCGCGCGGGCCGCGAAGCCGAGCCGGGAGGCGTCGAAGCGCCAGGCGACGAAGAGCGCGATCAGCGTCCCGATTAGGGCTGTCCCGACGCCGGTGTAGAGCGTTAGCCCCGTGAAGCTGTTCGCGCCCCCGATATAATCCCAGTTGAAGGCGAACACCGAGAGCGCCTCCCCGAAGGCCAGCGTCGTCAGCTTCAGGATGAAGTCGCGCATCTTGGCCGTGATGAGCGCGAGCGCGGTGCCGACGAGCGCGGCGAGCGCCGCGGCTGCGACGACCGACAGGATGAAGGGCGCGCCGAACTTCACCGTGAGGACACCTGACGCATAGCCGCCGACCCCCGCGATCGCGGCCGTGGCCATCGAGATCTGGCCCGACATCGCGGTGATGTAGAGGCCGAGCACCATGGCGATGTTGAGGAGCGTGAAGATGATCACCGGCTCGAAGAAGGCGTAACCCGGCACGGCGCTCTCCTCAGGCCTTGATCAGATAGGAGCCGAACAGGCCGTCCGGCCTGACGTAGAGGACGCTGATCAGGCCGCAGAAGGCGACCGCGTCGCGCAGGCTCGACGAGATGTAGCCGGTGACCAGCGCCTCGAGGATTCCGAGCAGCATCGCGACCGCCATCACGCCCTCGATGTGCCGGTTGCCGGCCACCAGCATGATGGTGAACGCCTTCAGGCCGTAGAGAAGGCCGACGAAGGCCGAGGCCGATCCGTACAGCGTCCCGACCGACACGGCCGCGATCCCGGCCATCACGGAAGACAGCACGATCGTGATCTGGCACACCCGCGCGACGTCGACCCCGAAGGCCGCCGCGACGTCCGGACGCTCGGCGATCGCCCGAGCCGCCCGTCCTGTGCGGGTCGCGCGCACGAACACGGACACAAGGGCGAGAAGCGCCACCGAGAGGCCGAGATTGGTGACCTGCCGCAGCGTCAGGAGGACAGGCCCGATCTCGACGAAGCTGCGCGGCACGAGGCCCGGATAGGCGACCGGGTCGGGCCCGACGATCGTGGCCATGCCGTTCTGGAGCATGATGGCGACGCCCAGCGTGCCGATCAGCGTCGTCAGCACGTCGCGTCCACGCAAAGGCGCGATGACGGTGCGCTCGACCGCATAGCCGAGAACGCCGGCCCCGAGCCCGCCGCCGAGAAGCGCGAGCACGAAGCCCCCGCCCGGAAAGGCGTTGGCCGCCACGAGCCCGGCGAACATCCCGACCATGAAGATGTCCGGATGGGCGAAGTGAATGACCCGCAGAACCGAGAAGGCGAGCGCGAAGCCGAGCGCGACGACCGCGTAGGTGGAGCCGATGACGAGGCCGTTCGCGACCTGCTGGAGGAAGAGCTCCATCGTGATCTCCGCTCAGGCCGAGCCGCCGAGGAAGACGGCCTGCACGCTTTCCCGCCCGGCGATGTCGTCCGCCCGCCCGAACTCCACGATGCGGCCGAGCTCCAGGAGATAGGCCCAATGGGCGACCTTGAGCGCCTGACGGGCGTTCTGCTCGACCATCAGGATCGCGATCCCCATGGCGTTGATCTCGCGGGCGAGCGCGAACA
>JBPCRG010000127.1:0-2624 GCA_050997095.1 Thermomicrobiales bacterium
GATGAGGACTCAAGCTATGCGACGACTTGCTGTGTGCGTGCTTCTGGCGGCCTTGGGAGCCGCCGTGTCTATCCAGTCGGGAGCGGCGCTTCAGGGGGCGTCGCCGACCGCGGTCGCGGCCCTGCCCAGCTGCGCCGTCTCGGCGACGACGAGCGGGAGTCCTTCGGCCGGAGCGAACGACGCCCGCCCGGCGTGGCAAACGATGGCCATGACCGACGTGCGGACCGGACGTCAATTCGCGATTGGGGACTTCCGCGGCTGCACGGTCTACGTCGAAACGATGGCGAACTGGTGCGGCGCGTGTCGCCATCAGCTTGGCAACGTCGCCGAGGCGGAGAAATCGCTGGATCGCGACCGCTTCGTTTTCATCGCGATCAGTGTGGAAACGGATCTGAGCCCCGCGGATCTGGCCAGCTACGCGAAGGACGCCGGGTTCGACTGGGTCTTCTCGGTCGGCTCCCCGGCGATGCTCAAGGCCTTGGTGGACGAGTTTGGACGCGGCGCGATCGTGCCCCCCTCGACGCCGCACGTCATCGTGGCGCCCGACGGCAGCTTCGGCGATCTGCACACGGGCTATTCCCAGCCGGATGAGCTTGTCCGCCTGATGACCGCCGCGAGCGGCGCGGCCGGCGGGTGAGCGAGTATTTCCAGGCGTTCCTGCTGGGCAACGGCGCCATCCTCGGCAACGTCTGCGTCTTGCCGCTCTATCCCGGCCTGATCGCCTTTCTCGGCGGCGCGGCTGGAGACGAGCGCCCGAGGCGCGGGCGTCCCTTCCTTGGGCTGGTGGTCCTGGCCGGCGTCCTCTCCGTGATGCTGCTGCTCGCCTGGATTCTGTACCGGCTGCACCGGAGCTTCAGTTCGATCTTTGCGTGGTTCCTGCCGAGCGTATTCGGACTCGTGCTGATCCTCGGCGTCCTGCTGATCGCCGGCCGGAGTCCGTTCGCCCGGGTGACCTCCTCCCCGGCTCCGTTGCTGCGCAACCCGTTCGCGACCGCGTACCTCTATGGAATGTTGCTTGGCCCGATGACGCTCCCCTGCACCGGCCCGCTCGTGATCGGCGCCTTCGTGCTCGGGGCCGGCAACGCCGGATCGCTGCTGGACGGCATCCTCTATTTCGTCGCCTTCGGCCTCGGGTTCGGATGGCCGCTCGTAGTGCTTCCGGTGCTCGCGACGCCGGTCCAACGGCGGATGACGAGGTGGCTCGCCGAACGCCACGCCTGGATCGAACGAGGATCCGGCGTTCTGCTGATCGGGGCGGCGACGTATGCGTTTTGGGTCGATGTGCTGCCGAATCTGTGATCTGGGCGGGCGTTCTCGACGCGATCTCAACATGCTCCACCGCATCGTCGCACGAGGGAATGATGGTCGGCGGCGGTTCGTTCAAGCATCATTGATTCACCATGTCCAGCCCCCAAACCCCTCAACAATCCCCGCAAGCCGTCCTCCTGCACCGCGGACTGCGGCTCGAGTACGCCACGCTCGGTTGGAACGTCGTCGGCAGTGTCGTGGTCGTGATTTCCGCCCTGGCCGCGCATTCCGTCGCCTTAGCCGGCTTCGGCCTCGACAGCCTGATCGAGATCGTCGCGTCGCTGGTGGTGGTCTGGGAACTGAAGGGGATCAATCAGCGCCGGGAACGTCGCGCGCTGCGTCCCATCGGCGGCGCCTTTGTCGCGCTCGCGATCTACCTTCTGCTCCAGGCCGCGTACACGCTCGTCAACGGCGCCCACCCACGGCATTCCCCCGTCGGCATTGTCTGGTTGGCGGCGACGTTCATCGCCATGCTCGCGCTGGCCTGGGCGAAAGGCCGAACCGGCGGGGAGCTGGGCACCAGGGTGCTGCTGACCGAATCCCGCGTGACGCTGGTGGACGCCTATCTCGCCGGCGCAGTGTTGGCCGGACTCGTGCTCAACAGCGTGTTCGGGTGGTGGTGGGCCGATCCGCTGGCCGGCCTCGTGCATCGTCTATTACGGCGCCCAGGAAGGGTGGGCCGCCTGGCATGACGCGGGATAAGCGCAGCGCTTCATGAGGAGCCGTCTCGTCCGATGGTGACCACCATTCTTTCCATCGCGGCGATCATCGCCGGACTGGTCGTACTGGAGCTCGGGGCCGAGCGCTTCACCGCCAGCCTCGGCGCGCTCGCCCTCCGCCTGCGCGCCTCCGAGAGCACGGTCGGCCTGCTCACCGCGGGCGGCGAGTGGGAAGAACTGGTCGTCGTGGCGCTGGCGCTCTGGAGCGGCCACCCCGCGCTAGCGGTCGGCAACATTGTCGGCTCCTGCCTGGCCAATCTGATCGGTTCGATGCCGCTCGGTTTGCTCGGGCGTCGGCCTTTGGTCCTCAATCGCGACGCGCGCATCTTCGGCGGCGTCATGCTGGGGGTGACGCTGCTCGCCACGGGCGTGCTGGCCGACGGCACGGTCGAGCCGCGCTGGGGTTGGCTCTTGATCGGCGTCTTTGTCGCCTACGTCATTGGGGTTTTGCTGGTCATTCGTCGGGGTTGGCTGCGGCCGCCGGTGGAGGACGATGACGACCAGGAAGCCGCGTCGGGCGGGATGCTGCGCTTGGTCGCGGTCGTGGTGGTTGGACTCGTCGTGATCGCCATCGGAGCCGAACTCGTGGTCGAGGGC
>JBPCRG010000141.1:0-3531 GCA_050997095.1 Thermomicrobiales bacterium
GACAGAGACCGACGAGATTCTTCCTGCGTCAGAATGACATGTGGAGCGCGACTCCTCCAGGAGGTCATCCTGAGGCGCGAAGGATCTCGTCGTGGTCCTGCACACGAACCAAATGACGATTGGGGAGACTGCTCGGTAGTCCGACTATGGACATTTGTCCGGTGTACGGAGACCGACGAGATTCTTCGTTCCTCAGAATGACATGGTGGGCACGCCTCCTCCGCAGTCATCCTGAGGCACGAAGGATCTCGTCGTAGTGCGGCACACCAACCAAATCACGGTGGAAAAAGTGCTGAGAATGACGGCGAAGGGCAGCACCCTTCTCGCTGCTTTGTCTGCGCGATCGACGTCGCAGCGGGCAGTCGCGCTACACCGTGACTGCTCCCAATTGCGCGTTCGCGACGGCGGCGTTGAAGGCGGGGAGGTCGTCGCGGATCAGGGCGTCGAAGCGGGCGATCTCGGTTTCGATCCGGGCGGTGAGGTCGGCGCAGACGGCTTCGGCGGCGTCGGTCGGGCGGTAGTCGCCGAGCGCGGGCACGGCGGGGAGGCCCGCCAGCTTCTCGAGCAGGCGGGCGCCGTTGTTGATCCGGTCCGCCCAGCCCGGGCGCAGGTCCGGCACGAGCAGGGTCTTCTCGATCTCGAGCACCTTCCCGCCGAGCGATTTGGCGAGTCCGGCGATCGGCTCCGCGCCGTCGCGATCCTTGGCGCGCGTCGCCCAGCCGTCCAGCTGCGCGCGGAGGTCGCGCATCCGGTTGACGGCCACCACGGTGCGGTCGAGCTGGCGGTGGATGCGCAGCCCGAGGTCGGATTGCGCGTCGAGGTCGGCCTGGCTCGCCGCGATGTTCGCGGGTTTGACGATCGTGAAGGGCTGGCTCGTCTCGTCCGCGCCGCTCTTCAGCGTGACGGTGAAGGCGCCGGGCGCGACGATCGGGCCGGGGATCGCCTCCTCCGCCGCTGGGTCCTTGCCCTCGATCTTCGTCACCGGCGCGTGCCGCATGTCCCAGACGAAGCGGTTCCAGCCGATCTTGGCGGGCGCGCGCAGTTCCTTCGCGATCGTCGGATCGTCCGCCTTGCGGCTGGTGAAGGAGCGGATCTCCCCGCCGTCGGCGCTCCTGAACGCGAGGGTCAGCGGCTCGTCGGGCACGGCGCTCAGGCGGTACGTGACGATGACGCCGCGCGGCGGGTTCTCGCCCGCGTCGAGATGGGTGCGCACGGCCTCGCCGTCCGGGGTGGTCGCCACGGTGTAGCCGCCGCCGAGACCGCCGAGATAGTTGACGGAGCCCGCGACCGCGTCGCTCCAGTCGATGCCGGGGAGCGCGCGGACCGTCTCGCGCGGGGGCATCAGCGCGGTTTTGCCCGTAGCGCCGCCCTCGGCCAGTACGCGCAGCGGCGTGAGGTCGTCGAAGATCCAGATCGAGCGCCCGTGGGTGCCCGCGATCAGGTCGCTGCCCTTGACGAGCAGCTCATGGACGGGCGAGACCGGCAGGTTGAGCTGGAACGGGTCCCACGTCACGCCGTCGTCGAAGGAGACGTGGACGCCGGTTTCGGTCCCCGCGTAGAGCAGACCCTTGCGCGCGGGGTCGCAGCGGATCACGCGGGTGAAGTCGTCCTCGCGGATGCCCTCGTCGATCCGTTTCCACGACCGGCCGTAGTCGCGGGTGACGTAGAGGTAGGGCTTGTAGTCGTCGAGCTTGTAGCGCGTGCCGGCGACATAGGCCGTCGCGGGGTCGAAGGGCGAGGGCTCGATGCAGCTGATCATCGTCCACTCGGGCATCTCCTTCGGGGTGATGTCGCTCCACGCGCCGCCGCCGTCCCGGCTGATGTGCAGCAGGCCGTCGTCCGACCCGGCCCAGAGCGTGCCGGCCTCGTGCGGCGACTCGGCGAAGGCGAAGACGGTGGCGTAGACCTCGGCGCCGATCGCGTCGAGGTTGACCGGGCCGCCCGTCGGTTTCAGCGTCTCGGGGTCGGCCCGGGTCAGGTCGGGGCTGATCGGCTGCCAGCTTTGGCCCTCTTCGACGCTCTTGAAGACGCGGTCGCCGCCGATGTAGATCGTGTTCGCGTCGTGGGGGGAGATCACGATCGGGTAGGTCCAGGCGAAGCGGTGTTTGTGCTCGCCCGCCCCCTGGCCCGCCATCTCCTCGGGCCAGGTCGTGATCAGGCGGATCTGGTCGATGCCGCGGTCGTACCGCTGCAGGGCGTTGCCGCCGCCCGGGGACGAGCCGATCGCGCCGACGTAGACGATGTCCGGGTTGTCGGGGTGGACCACGATGTGGCCGCTTTCGCCGCTGCCGGCCACGAACGCCTTGCCCGGCGTGATCGCGGGGCCGTTGACCCGGCTGGGGACGGCGATGCTGGAGTTGTCCTGCTGGGTGCCGTAGACGGTGTACGGCTCCCGCGAGTCGGTCGCGAGGTGATAGAACTGGGCGGTCGGCTGGTTGTAGGTGGTGCTGAAGCTGACCCCGCCGTTGTGCGAGACGGTCGCCCCGCCGTCGTTGCCCTGGATCATCCGCCGGTTGTTCGCGGGGTCGATCCAGAGGTCGTGGTTGTCGCCGTGCGGGGTGTTGATCTGGGCGAAGGTCTTGCCGCCGTCGGCGCTTTTCCAGAAGGCGAGGTTGTTGACGTAGACCGTCTCGCCGTCCTGGGGGTCGGCGGTGAGGTGGGTGTAGTACCAGGCGCGGGAGAGCAGGTGCTGGTTGTCGGAGACCTTCTCCCAGATCTGGCCAAGGTCGTCGGAGCGGTAGAGCCCGCCTTCCTTCGCGTGCTCGATCAGGGCCCAGACGCGCCCCGGCGCCGCCGGCGACGCCGCCACCGCGATCTTGCCGAGCGTGCCCGCGGGCAGCCCCTGCCGAGCGGAGATGTTCCGCCAGGTCTCGCCGCCGTCGACGCTCTGCCAGAGCCCGCTCTCCGGCCCGCCGCTGCTGATCTGCGAAAAGGAGCGGCGGGCCTCCCAGACCGCCGCGTAGAGGATGCGGGGGTTGGTCGGATCGACCGACAGGTCGACCGCGCCCGCGTTGTCGCTGACGAAGAGGACGTGCCGCCACGTCTCGCCGCCGTCGACGCTCTTGAAGACGCCGCGCTCCGGGTTGGGCCCGAAGGCGTGCCCGAGGGCCGCGACCCAGAGCGTGTCCGGGGTGTCGGGATGGACGCGGATCTTGCCGATGTGCCGCGTCTCGCGCAGCCCGACGTTGCGCCAGGTGCGGCCGGCGTCGGTGCTTCGGTAGACGCCGTCGCCGTGGGAGACGTCGCTCCGGATCGTCGTCTCGCCGGTGCCCGCGTAAATCACGTTGGAGTCCGACGGCGCGACGGCGAGCGCCCCGATCGACGAGGTGGAGAGGAAGCCGTCGGAGACGCACCGCCAGTACGTTCCGGCGTCGTCCGTCTTCCAGACGCCGCCCGCCGCGCCGCCGAAGTAGAAGGTGGCCGGATCGTCGTGGCTGCCGGCGCCCGCGAGCACGCGTCCGCCGCGGAAGGGCCCGATGCAGCGCCAGCGCAGCAACCCGTCGAGGTGGTGGGACATGGATTCGCCTCTTT
>JBPCRG010000163.1:0-3451 GCA_050997095.1 Thermomicrobiales bacterium
CGTAGGACTCGAACCTACAACCAGCTGATTAAGAGTCTGGGTTATGGAAACTCCGGCGGACGATAGCGGACGAGAAAACGCCGTAGAATCAACCATTTCTACATTCTCACGTCCGTCGTTGTCCGCCATTGTTCACTGCCGTTGGGGTATACATTGGGGTACGGTGGGGGTATGGCGAGGTGCTACCGCCCCCGTAAGCGCCGAGGCCAAAAAATGAGCACATCCATCCGCTTCGGTCCGCCCGTACCCGCTTGACGCGGCCAACGTCCGTGGTGTATACTTACAGCAGGCGGATAGAGGCGGACGGCGGCTGAGGGTCAGCGGCCGAACGACCCGAGAATGCACGGGCCGGGGGTAATCGCCCGGCGACGTGAACCCCGCGTACCATCTGTCGCTCTCAACGGAGCAAACCGATCAGTCGCAGCAATTCGGGAGAATGCACCGAACGCTGCACGCCGAACCCCTGTTTTGACAACTGGCGAGACGCCGCAATGTCACGTGATTTTGCTTGGGGGCGGGCGTTCCAGGGCTGACGGGTTAGCGACAGGCGAAGGGCCGCGTTCACCACAAAAGAGGAAGGCATCCCGATCCGTCGATTGACGGGCAGGGGAGCCGAGCCGCTTGACGTGGTGGGACGGGCCCGATGGACGCAGGATTCGCACAATCCGGACAATTGAGCAGGTGGCGTAGGTCATCGGGTATGCAGCGCGAATCGCGCTTCTACCCGGTGGCCTTTTTTGTTGCCCGCGAGGGCGGGCAAGGAAAGGCGGATGAGGTGGAAGAGCCCGAGGCGAAATCGACAGGCGAACCGCAGCTTCTGACGATCCCTGAGGTGATGCGCCTCAGCCGGATCGGACGGAGCTTCATCTACGAGGAGATCGGGGCAGGCCGGCTGCGCATCGTGAAGTTTGGGCGGGCCGTCCGGGTGCGCGCCGACGACTACGCGGCCTGGGTGGACGGCTGCACGCGAAAGGGGGCCGCGTGATGCCCGAAGACGCGTGGTCGCTCTCTGCCCCGGCCCGTCACCACACTTTGACGCGCTTCATACGGAGATACGTGACAGTCGCACAAGGGAAGGCCGGCGCGGGAACGCCGGCCGCCGAGGGGGTGTAGCTGTGGAAGGCCCTAGCCCCCAAACCCATTCTACGCCTCCTCAGACGCTCCCAGTGGTACCCGACGCGATCCCGGACGCTCTGCGTTCGATCCCGCAGTGGGTGGGCTGGCGCTGGAAGCACGTCCCGGACCGGCGCAAGCCCTGGACCAAGCCGCCGGTCGACCCGCGCACGGGCAGGGCCGCGAGCGTCAACGATCCGTCGACGTGGGGCGCGTTCGCCGAGGCGCTCTCCGCGATGGAGCGGTTCCGACTGCCGGGCGTGGGTCTCGTGCTCACGGCCAATCTGGGGCTCGTGGGCGGCGACGGCGACGGCTGCGGCGATCAGGAAACAGGCGTACCCGACGCCGACGCGGCTGGAGTGCTTGCCGACGTCGCGACCTATGCCGAGCGCAGTCCGAGCGGGACGGGATTCCGCTTCTTTGCGTGGGGCGACCTTCCGGCCCGCGTCGGCGACGGCGCGCGGCACGGCCGGCACGAGCTGTATCGCGCCGGCCGGTTCCTTACCCTGACGGGACACCGCTTCCCGTTCGCGCCGGCCACGGTCGAGGCGCGCGGCCCGGAGCTCTCCGCCCTCTGCGACCGTCTCATTCCGGAGCGCGGTCCTGCGGCGACTGCTGCCCCATCCCCCGTGATCCGCGCCGCCTCGGGAGCAGGCGACTCCGACGCGGAGACCGTGCGCCGGGCGATGGCGGCGCGGAACGGGGCGGCGTTCGCGGCGCTGTTCGTCTCGGGCGACACGGCGGCCCACGGCGGCGACGACTCCCGCGCCGACGAGGCGCTGTGCTGCCACCTGGCGTTCTGGACCCGCGACCCCTCGCAGATCGACCGGCTCTTCCGCCGCTCGGGGCTGATGCGCGCCAAGTGGGAGCGGGCGGATTACCGCGCGCGCACGATCGACCGCGCGCTTCGCCTGGTGGGCGAACAGGCCGCCCCCGCTGCTCCGGCCCTCGCGATGGGGCGGGGCGGGGCGGGCGGGCGGCGGACGGCGCGGTGGGTCGAGTTCGTCGGCGGGAAGGCGGTGCAGCGGTGAGCGCCTATTCGCCGCTGACCCTGGAGGCGTTGTACGCGCTCGACCTCCCGGAGGTGGAGTACGCGGTCGACGGTCTGATCCCGTTAGGGGCGTTGACGCTCGTCAGCGCCCGCGAGAAGGCCGGGAAGGGGCTGCTCGCGATCGACCTGTGCGCGAGCGTCGCGTTCGAGGAGCCGTTCCTGGACCGCGCCGTGATGTACGGGCCGGCGATCTACTGCGCCGCGGAAGAGAACGTGCGCGACGTGCGCGCCCGGATCACGACCCGCGTCCCGTCGCGGCGGGGCGGGCCGCTCCTGGTGCTGCCGCTCGACGGCTCGACCGCCGACCGGCTCGACCTCGCCGACGCCGGGGGCGTGCAGCGGCTTCACGACATGATCCGGGAACTGCGCCCGGTCGTCGTCGTGCTGGACGTGCTGCGCGAGCTGCACACGGGGCGGGAGGACGTCTCCGACGACATGGCGCCGATCCTCCGGCCGCTGCGCCAGATCGCCCATTCGTGCAACGTCGCGCTGGTCCTGACCCACCACATGAGCAAGGGCGGGACCTCGCGCGGCTCGACCGCGATCCGGCCCGCGTGCGACGTGGCGATCGAGATGGCGACCGACGAGCTCGGCAGCGGCGACGGGCTCACCGCGACGCTGCGGGTGATGGGGCGGTACGGGCCGCGCCAGCAGTTTTCGATCAGGCTCGGCGAGGGGCTGCGGTGGGCGCCGGCCGTCCCGAGCGTCACGGCCGGGGAGGCGACCCTCGGCGACCGGATCGTCGCGTTCGTCGCCGAGTGCGGGGAGGCGGGCGCGACCTCCGCGGAGATCACGAAGGGGCTTCAGTCTCCCCACCCCGGCGGAAGCGTCGCCCTCAAGACCGTGCAGAACGCGGTCAGCGGACTGCTCGGGGTCGCGAACCCGCCGATCGTCTCGGTGGGCCGGGGCGTCAAGGGGGACGCGCGCCGCTACCGCCTGCCGCAGCCCGGATTGTTCCTTCCCGAGGGGGACTCCCTAGGGGGACGGGAAGGAAGGAACCCTTTGGCGTCGGATGCGGGGATCATTCCTGAATCTTCCGGGAATGACGGGAACGGTGCGGGGGAATGGTCGGACGGCGAGTGGGAAGGAGGGGCGCTGTGAGCGCGGCCGCGGTGCTGGCCGAGTTGGAAGCGCGCGGAGTGACGATCTTCATCGACGGCGACGCGCTGCGCTTCCGGGCGCGCAAAGGCGGGATGACGGAGGAACTGCGGGCGATGGTCGCGGCGAACCGGGCGGCTCTCATGGCCACGCTCGCGGATGACGCCTGGCCGTCCGACGTTGCGGCTG
>JBPCRG010000198.1:0-3931 GCA_050997095.1 Thermomicrobiales bacterium
ACTCTCGGCGTAGGCGAGTGTGGCCTGCGCCGGGTCGTACGGGAACTCGGAAGTTAGCGCCCGGATCGAGAGCAGACGGTTCTCGGCGCTCGCGCGTCCGACGATCGCCGGGAAATCCTCGTTTCCGTTGTCCTGGTTCGAGACCGCCAAGCCTTCGTCCAGCCACGTGGGCGGGGAATTGAACGGGTTCTTGGTCGCCTGATTCAGCATCTGATGGCTGGTCTCGTGCGGGATGATCCGTCCCACCTCGTGCTTGTCCCCCTCCGGGAGCACGGCGAGGACCACCGGCATGGCAGGATAGGCCGTCCCGGCGATCCAGTCCTGGCTGTTCGGCGCCTGCGAGCCGCTGAAGTCCTTCTTCGAGTTGTAGACCCAGATCCGAATCGGCAAACTCTTCTTGACGCCGAACTCGTCCTGCAGCCGATCGATCGTCTTTTGGGACGAATCGAGGACGATCTGATCGAACGCGTCGTTGCCGTTGTAGGCGTAGACCGTCACCTGCGGTGTCGAGATGCTCTTCCAGTCGAACCGCGTGTCCTCCCAGAGCACCGAAAGCGGTGGGATCTCGGTGGTGCGTCCGTCGACGTCGGTCAAGCGCCAGTGGTAGCTGACATCGATCCCCGGCGGCACGAAGTCGATCTGGAAGTCCGACGTCGCGTCGATCGCGATCCGTCGCGCCGGGGTGAACTTCGGCGTGACCAGATGCAGGGTCTCGAGGCTGGCCTTGGTGAACAGCAGCTCGACCCGGGTGATAGTCGAATCGCCGTCCGCGTCCAGATGGAAGGTCATGCCCTTCGGGAAGTCCGCCTTCGCGCTCGACGACGAGACGCGGATCGGCTCGGCGCCGCGGATCGGCTGGGCGATCCCCGCGGAGCAGCCGAGCGCGATGAGGAGCGCGAGCGCGGCGAGCGGGCGGCGGAAGCGTCCGGGCCGATTCATCTCAGGATGCCGCCGGTTGAGACTGGCCCATCTGACTCTTCAGATAAGCGTCCATGAACCGGTCGAGCTCGCCGTTGAGCACGGCCTGGATGTCACCGACGCTGGTCTCGGTGCGGTGGTCGGTGACGAGCGTGTAGGGATGCAGGACGTAGGAGCGGATCCGGTTGCCGAATCCGGCGTTGACGTGATCGCCCTTCATCCGTGCCCGCTCCTGCGATTCCTCCTTCATCTTCCGCTCGAGCAGGCGCGCCCGCAGAATCTTGTAGGCGGACTCGCGGTTCTGGATCTGGCTCCGCTCGTTCTGGCAGGTGACGACGATCCCCGACGGCATGTGGGTGAGTCGCACCGCGGAGGAGGTCTTGTTCACGTGCTGGCCGCCAGCCCCGGACGCGCGGTAGGTGTCCACGCGGACATCGTCCGCACGCAAGTCGATCTCCTGGTCGTTCTCGATCTCGGGGATGACCTCGACCAGCGCGAACGCGGTGTGCCGCCGATGCGCGGCATCGAACGGCGAGAGCCGGACGAGACGATGCGAGCCGCCCTCGGATCGCGTGTAGCCGTAGGCGTGCGGTCCGCGGATCTCGAGCGTCGCGTTTTTGATCCCCGCTTCCTCGCCCGGGTTCGAGTCAAGCAGCTCCGCCTGTAGGCCACGCCGGTCGGCCCATTTGACGTACATCCGGACGACCATCTCCGCCCAATCCTGGGCGTCCACCCCGCCTTCGCCCGAGTGGACCATCAGGATCGCGTTCGAGTCGTCGTATTCCCCGGTCAACGCGAGTTCCACCTCGAGGTGGTCGAGTTGGCTCTCGACGCCTTCGAGCTCGCCGGAGATCTCCGCGAGCATCTCCTTGTCGTCGGCGGCGAGTTCCGCCAGCGCGCCGAGGTCGTCCGACTGCCGCTTGATCGAGCCCCAGAGCTCAATCCGGGAGCGCAGCTCTCCGATCCGCCGCATCACCCGCTGCGCCTAGGAGAGGTCGGTCCAGAACGTCTCGTCGGCGGTCCGCCGCTCGAGATCGGCTATCTCGCGCTCGTCATCGGCGAAGTCAAAGACGCACCCCCAGCATATCCGTCCGCCGCCCGATCGCGGAGACTCGTTTTGCGATATCGTCGTGCATCGTCGCCCTCTTGGGAATGGTCCGCCGCGAATCGTTGCGGAGACCGCAAATTCTCATCCAGTATACGTGCCATGCCGCGCGGGCGATCTCTCGGGAGCGTCGCGGCAGGTCACGTCGGAGACGATCCGGAATGCGCGGATGCCGAAGCGGACTCGGGGACGAGAAGATGGTGGACGGTTGAGTTCGAGGAGGTCCGTGCTCCGCGACAGGGCGCTGCTGACGCTGATGGCGGGGCATTTCACCAACGACATGTTCGCGGGCGTGCTGCCGATCCTCTTTCCGTTCGCGAAGGAGAGCTTCGGCTTAAGCAACTCCGCGATCGGCCTGCTCACGCTCGCCTACGCGGGCACGGCGTCGATCCTGCAGCCCGTCTTCGGCCTGGTCGCCGACCGGGTGGTCAATCGCTGGCTGGCGTCCGCGATCCTGCTCTGGAGCACCTGTTTCGTCTCCCTCTACGGGTTCGCCGGAAGTTACCGGAGGCTGATGCTGATCGCCGCGCTGGCCGGAATCGGCTCGGCCGCCTACCACCCCTTCGGCGCGGCGACGGCGGCGCGGGTAACCGACCCGAGGGTGCGCAACACCGCGCTCTCGCTCTACACCGTGGGCGGGACGGCGGGCTACGCGCTCGGTCCGATCCTGGCGGTGGTGCTGATCGGCCTCTTCGGCCCGCGCGGAACGGCGATGCTCGCGATCCCCGGCGTGCTCGGGGCGGCGCTGCTTTTCTCGCAGATGCACCTCGTCGTCCGGCTGCGCCGGGCCGACGATGCGCGCGTCGCGGTGGCGAGCCCCGCTCCGATCCCCTGGTTCGACCTCTCGCGGATCGTGCTGGTCGTGATGCTCCGCTCCTGGACGTTTCTCGCCGTGCTCCAGTTCGTCCCGGTCTGGTACGACGACCTCGGATACCACCGGTCGTTCTACGGCCCCTTGGCGACGGTCCTGATCCTGTCCGGCGTGATCGGCACGCTCGTCGGCGGCTCCCTCGCGGATCGCGTGAACCCGAGACTGGTCGTGGCGCTCTCCCAACTCCTCTCCATCCCGGCCCTTATCCTCTTCGCCGGATTTCCGGGGCCGTTGGCGTTTCTGCTCGGGGCGTGCTTCGGATTCCTCAGCGACGCCAGCCTCTCGGTCACGCTCGCCGCCGCGCAGCGGATGCTTCCGGGGCGGACGGGAATCGCCTCTGGCGTGATTCTGGGGCTGGGATTCGTCACCGGCGGCATCGGCGTGCCGATCACGGGGGCGCTCGCCGACCACGTCGGAATCTCCCGCGCCCTGATGTCGTTGGGCCTCTTGAGCGCACTGGCGGCGGCGGTGGCGCTATGGGCTCCCGATCGGGCCTACGCGGCGGACGATCTTTCTGCCGGACCGTCGCCCGCGGCCGTCCGCCTCGCAGGCTCGGGAGGGTCGGGCGAATGATGTTCGGCAGGGTCGAGGGACTGGTCCGCCGGGATGTCGCGGATCCGGCTGCGGTTCATCTGACGGTGACGCTCGAGGCGGGGGCGTCGTTCACGGTGGTGAGGGATGAGCCGGTCGGCGTGCTGCGTCCGATCGACGGAGACGCCGACCTGATCTGGCATGCCGACCAATACACGCAGGAGACGCTCGGGACCCAACTCGCGGAGGAGGGGTGGGAGGTGATCGGGGCGGGAGACCTGCCGACGGACGCCGAGGACGGACTCGCCCGATCCGCGCGGTACGCGGTCCGGCGACTTTGAGCGCTCCGCATGCCATGTCGGCGCCATTCGAGCCGGTCCATCGCCGCGCCGACACGTGGGGTCGGCGGATCGCCTGGTCGGCATTCGTGATCGAGATCGCGATCTCGGCCCTGATCGCGTCGTCATCTCTGCAACGGGGCGACACGCTGCCGCACATCCCGACAT
>JBPCRG010000216.1:0-13030 GCA_050997095.1 Thermomicrobiales bacterium
CGCCGAGGAGTGGGACGGGGTCGGCGTCGCGACCGGAGTCGCGGGCACGAGCGGCGGCGGCGATCTGCTCTCGAGCGAGGTCCTGCTGATGGATGGCAAGGGCGACCTGATCCTCACCGGGCAGCTCGGCCAGGTCATGCAGGAGTCGGCCAGGGCGGCGATCAGCTACGCCCGCAGCCACGCCTTCGAATTGGGTCTGGAAGCGGGGTACTTCGACCGCCGCAACATCCACGTGCATGTCCCGGCGGGCGCGGTCCCGAAGGACGGCCCCTCGGCCGGAATCACGATCGCGACCGCGCTGATCTCGGCGCTGACCGGGCGGCGGGTCCGCAAGGACGTGGCGATGACCGGCGAGGTCACGCTGCGCGGCCGTGTGCTGCCGATCGGCGGGCTGCGCGAGAAGACGCTGGCGGCGCATCGCGGCGGGATCCGCACCTTCATCCTGCCCAAGCGCAACGCCAAGGAGCTCTCCGAGCTGCCGGAGGTCGTCAAGGCCGAGATGGAGTTGATCCAGGTCGCGACGCTGGCCGAGGTTCTGGACCACGTGCTGCTGCCGGTGGAGGAGACGCTCGGCCTGCACGTCGCGTAAGTCGGCGTCGTGGCCGTGACCGTCTCCGCGATGATCCAGAGTCCGGTATGATCCCGTACCGGAAGATGGTTCCTGATTCGTCAGGCACCGCACCCGCCGGAGCAGCGCCGCTTCGGCGGGCCGCCCATTTTCCGGACGACGCCCGCGTCGTCGGGTGGAGGACGATGAGATGGTCGCCCATGCGGATCCCGAGACCCGCTACCGGCTCCGCGCGGCCGAGGCCCACAGCTGGAGTTCCGTGATCGTCGAGACCGACGCCAGCGACCTCTTCCTGCTTTCCGTGCACACGGGGCTGCTGACGCGCATCGACGCGGAGGCCGCCGACCGGCTCGTCGCCACCCGCGCCTACCGGCTTTGGCGCGGCGACCGCAACTGGTCCTCGCTGGAGCGCCTGCCGGTCTTCGCCGCCAGCCAGATCAGCCCCGCGACCGTCCCCGCCGGCATGATGCCCGACGGCGACGGGCCGGGCCACTCCGGGCCACTCCGGGGTTTGACGGCGGTCTTGGCCAATTGAGACAGCAGTCGGACCACCTTCGGGTCGACGCGTTGGAATGAATACGACGAGATCCTTCGTGTCACAGCGGTCTGACTTCAGGCATGTGTCCGGTCTGCCGAAAACGACGAGATTCTTCCTGCGTCAGAATGACATGATGGGCGTGCCTCCTCCATCGTGATCCCGAGGCGCGAAGGATTTCGTTGACCCCGTTCCGAGGAGCCCATCACCCTTGGTCGAACATTTCACGACGACGGGAGAAGAGGCGGGTCCAGCCTGTCATTCTGCGCGCTCTATGCAACAAGATTGATCGGGATCGTTTTTGATGCCGACGCGGCACCCTAAACGTCATCCCGAGCGGAGCCGGCAGGCGGAGTCGAGGAATCTTGTATGTTGTTTCGGGAGGGACGACGGGTTCCCTCTTCGAGCGGAGCGAGAATCGCGTCGGCCGGGCCGATTACGAATGACGTTGCTCAGAGCACTGAGGAACGACGAATCTCGTCGTTCTTGATCCGATGCGTCATTTCCCTGTCGTCGACTTTTTGAGACAGAGGAAGGGTCGGCACAGCCGGGAGGCATCCATCGACCCGGTCCGGGGGACAAATCACCCCGAGGCGGGCTGCTGGCCGGGCGCCGAGAGCATCGGCGCGGTCGCTTGCTCCACCCAACGCTCAACGCTTTCCATCGCCACGCGGATCTCGATGGTGAGGGCGTCCTCTGAGGGAAGCGTCGGCCAGTGCCCGGTCGACAGCGACGGGAGCGACGCCGACCCGTCCGCCGGCGCGTCCGCCTTGCCGGCGATCGTCGTGGACCCGTTTCGCGCGCGGCGGATGGCCACCTCGCAGGCGTAGCCTCCCGCCGGCCAGGCCAGAGTCAGCGAGGAGCCTTCCGGGCGCCGTTGGAGCAGCCCTTGGACGGGGGCGTGCCAACCGGAGGCGACCCGTTTCGCGGCCGCCTGGATCCTGGACTCGTCCCCGTCCAGTTCGAACGGTCCGCTCCCGGCCGCCGGGTGCCCCTCGGGCCACTGCACGCCGCCCATCAGACCCCGGCGGCTTCTGGGCGGCATCCCGGTCAGCTCGGCCAGCCGGTTCGTGCACCAGGCGTTCTTCGAGCCGAGATAGAGCGCGGCCAGGATGCCGAGATGGAAGGCGAGGATGACGGCCGAGAGCCAGGGCACGCCCCCGAAGTACATCTGGCGGAAGTCGCCCTCGATCCCGAGCCCGAAATCGAGCAGCGGGTAGAAGATGAGCGTGTTCGCGATCGTCAGGATCGCGAATTGCAGCAGCAGCTCGTTCAGCGGCGGCCGCAGCGAGGGGCGGCGGAGAAAGACGACGCCGAGGGCGATCACGCCGAGGATGACGCTGACGAAGGGGCCCGCGACCGCGACCAGGATGTGCTGCGTGTTCGAGAACGCGGCTTCGTAGCTGACGAATCCGGCGAAGAAATAGAAGCCGAAGTCGACGACCTTGCCGTGGAACGTCCAGACCGCGATCGCGTGGCCCAGCTCATGCAGCCCGACGGAGATCGGCAGCAGCAGGTAGAACGCCGCCATCGTCGTCATCCGGCGGTCGCTCTCGGTGAAGTCGTCGTCGAGGATCAGCGCGCGGTTGCGGTAGAGGTCCCGCACGATCTTGACGCCCGCGGCCGCGATCACCAGCCCGAGCAGGGCGAATGAGTTGAAACCCATCGTGTCGTTTTCCTAGTCGCGGCCGCTGTGCGTGGCCGCGGGAGTCGCCTGATCCGTCCGCGTCCGGTTTCCCGACGCAGTCGCGCGCGATCCGATCGCGCCGAACCAGTATGCAATGAATGCGGTCGCGCCCAAGGTGACCACGCCTCCGATCGCCATCGAGGCGGGGGTGCCGTAGGCGCTGGAAAGCGCGCCCGCGAGGAACGAGCCGAGGGGGCCCGTGCCCGCGAAGAAGGTCATGTAGACGCTCATCACCCGGCCCCGCATCTCCTCCGGCGAGGTCGTCTGGACGATGGTGTTGGCCATCGCCGAGGCGGTCGACATGCCGAAGCCCATCAGGGGCAGGAGCATCAGGGCGAACATCACGTGCACGGGGAGCGCCGCCGCGAACGCGACGATCACCAGCGCCACGCCGAGCAGCGCCGCGGCGACCAGCATGACCGACGCCCGCGGCCCGCCCTTCGAGAAGGCGAGATAGAGCGCCCCCGCCAGCGAGCCCAAACCGAGCGAGGCCATCAGCAGGCCGAACCCGCCGGCGCCGACCTGAAACTCGCGCTTCGCGAGCAGCGGGATCCAGACCTGAAAGTTCATCCCGGAGATCGCGATCACGGCGACCAGGACGATCGGCATCAGTAGCGGCTTGCTTCCGCCGACGTAGGCGAGCCCTTCCCTGATCTGGCTGATCCCGCTGCCTTTGCGCGCGAGTCCCCGCGGCACGTCCCGCATCATCATCAGCCCGGCGATCACCGCGAGGTAGCTGACTGCGTTGAGGCCGAAGCACCAGGCCGCGCCTTTGGTCGCGAGGATCAGCCCGGCGATGGTCGGGCCGATGATCCGCGCCACGTTGAAGAGCGACGAGTTGAGCGCGATCGCGTTCATCAGATCCTCGCGCCCGACCATGTCGACGACGAACGACTGCCGCGTCGGCATGTCGAAGGCGTTGACGACGCCGAGCGCGAGCGCGAGCACGTAGACGTGCCACAGCTCGACGCGTTTCGTGATCACCAGCACGGTCAGGATGGTGGCCAGCGCCGCCGACGCGATCTGGGTCAGCACCAGGATGGTGCGTTTGGGGAACCGGTCGGCGAGCACGCCGGCGACGACGCCCAAAACCAGGATCGGCGCGAACTGGAGGACGGTGACCAGGGAGAAGAGCAGCGCCGAGGAGGTCAGGGTGAGCACGAGCCACGCCTGCGCAAGGCTCTGCATCCAGGTGCCGGTGACGGAGATCAGCTGGCCGGAGAAGAAGAGCCGGTAGTTTCGATGGCCGAACGCGGAGAAACCGCTCGGCAGTCGCGTCGGCTGAACCGGCGGGGGCGCCTCGGAGATTCGAGGAGAAACGGGGGGACGGGTCGACATTGAGGAGAGTCCCGTTGCCGCATTCCGGTGCGACGAGTTTCACACCGCGTGCGATTGTTATTGTCGCATGAACGGCACCGTGTCGCGAGCGCGGAATGTCATCCGGAGCACAAGTCTCTCGCCGTGATCCGCATTGCAAAGACCGACGAGATCCTTCGTGCCTCAAAATGACATGCGGGACATGCCTCCTCCGCCGTCGTCCCGCATGGTCCGTCCAACGGCATTCCGCGTGCCCGGCGGCGCCTTCTCCCCCTTTCCCCCGAACTCGGGGCGGGTACCCTCTGGGTGCGGGCTGGGGGGATAGGGGGCCAAACCGGTACGACGACACAGGCCGTTGCCCAAGCCGCCGCGGTCGCCGGTTCTACCTGCCGGACGGGGCGTCCATGATCGAGAGTTCCAGCCTCGGCGGGGTTGCGGATTCGCGGCTGGCGATGGCAGCGGCATCCTGACCGCCGATGGTGAAGGTGAGGAGGCCGTCGGCGGTGACCACGCCGGTCACGTCGATCGTCACCTGCACTCCCGGCTCAAGCCGGTCGATCCCGACGACGGTGCCGTCCGGGCGGACCGCCGCCGACGCCTCCGCGAGCGGGGCGGTGGCGAAGGTCACGCTTCCCTCGTCGACCAGATAACCCGGCAGCACGCCGAGCGATGCCGCGGAGGCGGTCTCACCCGCCCCGGTCAGCACCAGCTTGGCGTTCACCACCGTGCCGCCGGCGATTCCTTCCACCGAGAACGAGATCAAGGCGACCGACCCGCCGACCCCGCCGATCGGCAGCACGCTCGGGTCCGGCGGCGGGCCTCCGCCCTCCGGCGTCGCGGCAACGATGGCCGAATCCACGACGGCTGCGTCGGCGATGGACGTAAAGGAAAGGGGGTGCGGCGTCGGCTCGTGCGTCGCCGTCGGAATCGGGGCGGGCGTTTCGACGGGTGGCGGCTCGACCGTGGGAATGGGCGTCTCGGTCGGGACGGGAGTCGGCGTCGTGGTTGGGGTAGCGGCGGGTGTCGCCCCGCCGTCGGTCGTCGATGCGGTCGCGGACGCCGACGGGGTCACGCTGGCGGCCGGCCTGCGCTTCTTCGCGGGTGTCGCGACGGCAGGGGCGACCGCGGCCGCGCGGAGAGTGCCGGTCAGGGTGAACGGGGCGCTGGCCGTGAGCGGTCCGCCGCCCGCGACCACGGGGACCTCCGACGTTCCAGCCGCGGTCGCCGTGAACGAGCACGAGAACGCGCCGAAATTCGAGGTCGTCACGGCGCAGACCTGCACGCCGGGATCGGTGGCGGTGCGGTTCCACCAGACGACGACCCGTTGATCGGCCTGCCAGCCCGACCCGGTCGCCTTCGTCGTAGTTCCGACCGGCCCGGTGGTGGGCGAAAGCCGGATCGCCTGGATCACGGTGTAGGCGCCTCCAGCGGTCGCGCCGCTCGTGGCGCCGGTGAGGGTGGCGGTGTGGACGCCGTTGACCCGCGGCGTGCGCGCCTGGATCGAGAGGCTTCCGGTCGCGTCGGTCACGCCGGAGGCGGCGACGGTCGAGCCGCCGTCCCAGGTGACGCCCACCGTCTCGTTCGGTCCGAATCCGGCGGCCGAGAACGTGACAAGGCGGTACGCCAATCCCGAGGTCGCGTTGAGGGTCGCCGAGGCGGTGACGCCGAATCCCTTCGATGTGCCGCTGCCGGCGCTGCCAACGACGCGGAGACGATGGGCGCCGCCGGTCGCAGCCGGCAAGGTGATCGGCAGCGAGAAGGCGCCCGGACCGCTGGCGGTCGCCGTGGCGATCACCGCCGAGCTCGTGCTGTCCAGATAGAACGAGAGCCGTTCGCCAGTGCGGAAGCCGCTGCCGGAGACCGTCAGGACGGCCCCGACGGGGAGGGTCGACGGGCTGACGACCAGTCTCGGCGAGGCCGTCGGCGTCGCGGTCGCGGTGCCGGTCGGCGTTCGGGTCGGAGTGGCCGAGGGAGTCGGCGTGCGGGTGGGCGTCGCGGTCGGCGTCGGCGTCGAACCGCCGCCTCCGCAGGCTCTCGCGGCGCTGGTGTGGTCCTCGCCCGTCAGCCAGAGGAAGGAGACATCGACCGTGGTGATGCCTTCGTTGACGTTGTGGCCGATGTCCTCCCACGTTCCGTCGGCGATGTCGATGCCGGCTCGGTTGCCGGCGTTGTACATGTCGTAGCCGACATTGGAGACGCCCTGGCCGTATCCGACATTGAGATTGTCGACGCCGGCTTTGGCCCCGGGGAAACCCTGTGCAAGGTAGTTGTAGCTGTTGGAGAGGTTGTTGAGGACCCGCTGATTGGCGGGATCCCACCAGTTGTCGTTGGTGAACCACGGACCGGTGTCCCAGACGGGGGCGACGGCGCAGACGCCGGTGGTCGGGTTGGTGACGCGGACGAAGCAGTTCGGGCTGCACGCGGCCACGTACGTGGCTCCGCCGGGAGGCAGCCCGGGGCACGATGACTGTGTGCAGGCGGGAAGCGAGACGAAGCGGTCGTGGGGAATGATTTTGTGACCGTTGCGTGTCGTGAATCCGACGAGACCTTCGACGGTCGCGGTCACGCGGTAGGCGCCGTTGCCGAGGCGGATCGCGCCGTTGTCCCCACCGCTGGCCGTCACCGGCACAGATTTCGTGGCGGACTTGCCGCTGCTTGCGCCCCGGACTCCGAAGGTGTGGGTCGCGGACGAGATGTTGGGAATGGTCGCCGGGAGGGAGAGCGCCCCGTTGCCGTCGGCCTGCACGGTCGTCCAGGCGTTTCCATCCCAGGTCAATTGGAGCGACTCGCCGGGGGTGAACCCGCCGACGGTGATCGTGATCCGCGTGCTGACCGCCCCGGTTCCGGGCGAGATCGAGACGGCGGCCGCGCCGCTGACGCCGAAGGACGCGGCGCTGTTGGCGCCGTTCGATGCGGTGAGGGTCACCGGGTAGGAGCCTGCGGTCGCGTTCGCGGGCACCGTGAACGAGCAGTTGTAGTTGCCGACCGCCGACGTCCGGCCGGAGCAGAGCGCCGAACCCAGCGCGGACGAGGCCGTCACCGTCTGGTTCGCCGGGAAACCTTTGGCCGTGAGCGCGACCGATCCCGACGGGGCGGCGTTGCTCGGGTTCGCCGCCAGCGACCGCTCGACGTAGAGGGCGCCGTAGGCGGTCGCCCCGCCGGTCTGGCCCGTGGCCAGGTAGTCGTGCCAGCCGTTCGACGCCTCGGGCATCCTGACCGTCGCCGAGCCGACGCCGGTCGCGCCCGTCGCGGCGGTCCCGAGCAGGGCGCCGGTGTTGGAGTCGAAATTCAGCCGGACGTTCTCGTTCGCCGCGAAGCCGCGAACGGTGACCAGGACCTGCGTGCCGGCCGGACCCGTGTACGGGTCGCGGCTGACCGAGGCGTAGATGCGGAAGGGCGCGGTCGCCTGCTTCCCGCTCGCGGCGCCCTTCGCGATCACCGAATGGGCTCCTCCTGGCAGCGTCGGCACGGGGAACGTCTTGGAGAAGGTTCCGTTGCCGGCCGCGGTGGCGGTGGCGACCGGAGAGCCGGTCGCAGAGTCGAAATAGAGATTGACCGTCTCGTTGGCGTTGAATCCCGAGCCCGCGGCCGTGAGATCGCTGCCTACGGTTCCGCTGGCGGTGTTCAGCGTGACTCCAAGGGCGCCGGGCGTGCCGACGACCGTCGGGGAGGGCGTGGGGGTCTGCCCGCCGGTCGGATCGACCCAAAAGACCCATTTCGCGCTGAGGTTGCTCGACCCGGCGGCATTCCGCGCCCGCACCTGCCAGGAGTACTGCCCGTTCGCGAGGTTGGACATCGCCCAGGTCCTGCCCGCCTGCCAGGGACTGACGACGGCGTCATTGACGACGACCTGATACTCGGTCGCTCCGGCGGAGGCGTTCCAGGCCAGCGTCGTGGAGGGGTTGGCCGTGGTGTATGTCTTGCCGGGCGTCGGCGCGGAGAGTGTCGGGACGGGTGGCGGAGTGCCGCCGCCGACGCCTGTCTGGACGTTGGTGGAGGTGATCTGCTGATTCCAATATTGGTTCTGGACGCTCTCCGCCTGGGCCGGGAAGCTGGAGCCGTCCATCAGGTATGAGCCGGCGAACGGCTCCGCGTTCCGGCTCCAGTTGCCTTGGTCGTTCGTCTGCCAGAGCGTGACGTGGATGTGCGAGGTGCCGCCGTTGCCGCCGCCGCCCGGCGGGGCGACCGTGCCGAGCAGCTGGCCCTGGGTGACGGTCTGGCCCGCGGCGAGCCCGGCGGCGAGATCGGCGTGGAAGAAGGCGTAGGCGTGGTTGTCGCCGATGTCGATCGACATTCCGCCGAAGCTCTGGTCGATCCATCGGATCGTCCCGTTGACGGCGGAGAGCACGGGCTGGCCGGAGGTGTTGCCGTCGACCCGCTTCACGTCGAAGGAGTATTTGTATTGGTATTGCGCGCTGCACGCCTCTGTGTGCGAGATCGCGTCCTTGAGGGCCGCGGCATCGCAGTTGTAGTGGCTCCAGCCGGTGACCGGCGAGGTGTTGTATCCCTGCGAGATGTACCAGGCGGCGCCGCTGGGGAAGGGCCACTTGACGGTGGTCGTCGGCGCGGCGGCGGCCGATCGCGGGTTGAACGCGCCGACGAACGGAGCGCAGATCAGCGCGAGGACGACGAAGAGGGGCAGCAGGCGTCGAAACGGGGCTGCTCCGCTTCGGGGGCGGCGGTGATCGGTCATGGCTGTGGAACCCTCCGTTCCGGCGGATGTCCTCGGCGCGTCCGGGCGGAGGCCCGGAACGCGGCGAAGGGCCGGGGTGACGCCGCGCCGCGCCAGTCGTGCGGAGAAGGGCGCGGCGGAGAAAGGACTTCGGCGGAGGCTTTGGCCGTCGCCGCCGGGGACGTTCAGTGCCCGACTCCCAGCGAAAGCGTCGCGGCGTCCGCCATCAGCGCGGCGGGGCTGAGCAGGACGCTCATCGCCGAGTCCAGATTGGCCAACGTCTTGTCGCTCAGGGAGACGATGCCGCCGATGCCCGGTGTCGGCGGCGCTCCGGCGAATGTGAGGTAGTCGATGAAGATCGGCGGGGCTTCCAATTCCGCCTGGCGATCGAAATGCACTCCCCAAGGCCGGCCGTCTGCAAACGCCGAGAAACTGGTGGAATTTAGATAGACTCCGTGAAGGATATCCTGAACACCGGTCGCCGGCGCAAGGACCCCGAGTCCGGCCCGTCCGGCGTCGGCTAAATTGAGGAGCGCGAGCAGCCCGATGTTCCGCGTGATCGTCCCCCAGGTCTTCGCTTTGGCCGCGCCGGGCATTGCCGCGATCAGGTCGGCCCAGGCCAGCGTCCCGAGCGCGGACGAGGCCACGACCTCATCCTTGGTGAGCGTGTCGTCGTGCAGAAGCGTGCCCTCCACGATCGCGGCCGCGAGGACCGCCGGCGACTCGCCCCTGAGCAGGCTGTTGATCACGATCGCGGCCGGGGTGCCGTCGTTCTTCACGTTCGACTGGCGCACGGCGGGGGCGCTGTCGCGGAGATCGGTGAAGAAGATCTGGAGGGGAACCCCGTCCGGGTTGGCGCCGTCCAGCACCACGCCGAGGGTGAGGTCCCAGGGCCGCCAGCCGCCGAGCAGAAGCAGGGCGGCGCGGAGGGAGGGATCGGGGATGAGCGCGGCCACGGCTTGGTCGGCGTATTTCGCGAGGAGCGCCTTCTTCGCGGTCTCGTCCGCGGGGCTCGCCGCCAGGGCGTCGGCCAGCGCATTGAGCCCCGTGGCCTCGGTCAGCGGCTTGCCCGAGGGATTCCTGCCTTTGAGGATCGCGTCGATCGTCGCCTGGTACGGGTCCCAGTCGGTCATCATCAGCAGCGCCGCGCGCAGCTTCGGCGAGGGGATTACCTTCCGCGTCCTGCGGTCGCCGACGAGGTCGACGGTCGCCACGATCTGGCTCTCGCCGAGATTCCGTTTTTGGAGAAACGCGACCAACTCGGCGTTGCCACTCTCCTCCGTGGTCTCCTTGGCCGGGGCCGGGGCCGGGGCCGGTTTCGCGTTGACGATCTTGACCGCGTCGTCGCCGACGATGAACGGACGGGAGCGCATCACCTTGTCGGCGGACATCGCGGGGTCGATCGACGCCGTCCTCACGCCGTCGAGCTCGTCGCTGGCGCTGCGCTTCTCCGGCGCTTCGTCCTGCTGATGGACGCCCAAAGGCCGGTGGACGCCACGGGAGATCGCCGCCGTGGCGGGGTGCGCCGTCGACAACGCCGCGAGCGATGCGCCCAGCATCGCCAACGTGAGGAGGCAGGCGCCCACCCGGGATCCGCCGCCGCGCGATCGGAATTGACCTGGAAGATGGTCCATGGAGGTCCCCGGCGATGACACGGACCGGGAGCACGACAAACCCACGGCTGTCGCCAAGGATAGAAAGCGCGCCGCTCGGGCGGGCGGGCGCCGCTGTGCCTATCGTACCGATTGGCGGCGGTGCGTAATTCTCAGCCCAAACGGGACGCAGGGCGCCTAGGACGGTGGCGTCGGGGGGCCTAGGGGTTCGACGGGAAGGTCGGGAGTGGTCGTCCAGCCCGCCCAGCCGCGGTCGTAGATCGCGACGTCGGCGAAGCCGAGCAGTTTGAGCACGAGCCACGTCTGATCGGTTTCAACCCCAAAGCGCGCGTAGAGGATGACCGAACGCCCAGGCGTCACGCCCGCGGCCGCGAAGAGGCGGAGCAGTTCATCGGCGGATTCGAGGCGTCCGCTCCCGTCGCGCAGCGACGACGTCCAGGGAACGGAGACGGAGCCGGGGATCCGCCCGGACGGCAGCGTCTCCCCGACGGTGTCCCGCGCCTCGTCGGGCGTGCGCACGTCGACGAGCACGCTCCCGGGCACGGCCAAGGCCGTCCGCAGTTGTTCGGTGTTCAGGTAGAGCCCCTTCGTCGGATTGGGGGCCGCGGCGGTTCGGGTCGCCCCGGTGTGCGCATCGCGGTCCGTGGAGCCGCCGGACCCGCGCCAGGCGGCGAGCCCGCCATCCAGTGCGCCCGTCCGCTCGTGGCCAAGGAAGCGGAGGAACCAGACCATCCTCGCGGCCCATCGCCCCCGGTCGTTGTCGTAGGCGACAACCATCGTTTGCGGTCCGATTCCGAGATCCTTGAGGAGATTCTCGCGGACGGCGGGATCGTGCGGCGAGAGGATCACGCCGTATACCACGTTGTTCAGCTCCATGGTGTCCTGCCACCAGGCGTGGATCGCCCCCGGCACATGGCCGGCCCGGTACGTCCGCAACGGCGACAGATCGAGGATGGCAAGGTCCGCTCCATCGCTTGCGATTCGCCGGGAGAGCCACGCCGCGTCGACGAGGAGGGGGGTGTCGCCGCCGTTGCCGGGATAGGCCCCGACGTCCGCGGGATCCGCATAGGGCAGCGAGGCGGAGCAGGCTGCGAGCAATCCGACAACGATCAGCGCGACGGTCGTCCTCGCGATGGCGGCAGGGGCGGCGCGGAAAATCTGCATGCGCCGATGGTACCGCAACCCGCCCGCGGACTGGGCGCAAGGACGGCTTGGGCGATCGCCCAAGCCGTCCTTGCGATGTCATCCGTCCTTGAATCCTACGGGAGCAGCTCGAACGACATCTGCACGTCGACCGAGACCATCGAGGTGCCGGCCTGGACGGGCACCGACGCCTTGTCCATCGCCCCGGCCCCGGACGCGTAGGACATCGCGGCGGACGGGGCTCCATAGGTTTCGGAGATCGAGAGTAAGCGCCCGAGCTTGAGGCCCGCGGCCGCGGCGGGTTCCGTCGCTCGGCGGGTGGCGTCGGCGACCGCCGCCTTCCGCGCCTGGCTGGCGGCGGGCGTCGGGTCGGCGACGGAGAAGGTGATGCCGTAGATCGTGTTGGCGCCCTGGCCGACCACCGTGTCCAGCAGCGAGCCGAGCTTCGTCAGGTCTCGCACGGTGACCATGACCTGGTTGCCGACCGTGTACCCGGTGATCTGGCTGGACGCGCCGTTGCTGTCGTAGTTCTGGTTGATGTTGACGCTGAAGTTGGTGGTCTGGATGTCCTTGTCGGCGACGCCTGCCGCCTTGAGCGCGGCGATGATCTTGCCCATCGTGTCCGTCGCCTGGGCCTGCGCCTCGCTCAGCTTCGGGTTGACGATGTTCACGCCGGCGGTGATCGACGCCGTGTCCGGGGCGACCTCGACCATGCCCGAGCCCGCCACCGACACGATGCCGGGGGCCGCGGGCGAAGGCGGGGGGGTCGCCGAGTCCAAGGCCTGCGCCCCGACGCCAGCGACGCCCCCGGTCGCGGCGGCTGCGGTGAGCGCCAGAAGCGCCGTCACCATGAGCACTCCCATGATCCTGCCGATTCTGCCGTCTCGAGACATCATTCCGTCCTTTCGCCATGATCGACGCTGCCGCAACCGGTGAGGCGGCGCGACCGCCGCTGCAATGACAACGCCGCGCGCCGCCGATCAGTTCCCGGCATTGCCGCCTCCATCCTGCCTGCCTGCGCCGCGCCTCGTCCAGCGGACCCCGGCCTGGCTGACCACCAGCCAGCCAAGCAGGAGGAGGAGCCCGAGTTCCGCGACGCGCCATCGGGAGACGCCGGCATCGCCCGTCTGAACGGCGGGTTTCGCGGCCGCCGGTGCCGCAGGGGTGCCCGGCGGGGGAGTGGCCGGGGTCGGGACGGGCGTCGCCGGTTCCGGCGTGGAGGCGGGAACCGTCGCCGTGCCTTGCGTCTCCGGGGCCGCGGCGGCCGCGGCGCCGAACGACGATCCCGAGCCGGACGCGTCGTCGGCGGGGATCGGCGGCGACGTCGCCGACCGCGACATCCCCTCCGCCGCCGTCTCCGCAGGCGCTCCGGTCGTCCCGGACGAGTCGCCCGCGGAGTTCGCGTTCGCAGCTTGCGGGGCGGCGGGCGCCCCCGCCGCCGCGACCGCCTGCGTCGGCACGGGGGGCGCCGTCCTGACCCCCGCGGCTTGGACCA
>JBPCRG010000284.1:0-2813 GCA_050997095.1 Thermomicrobiales bacterium
TGGGAGCCGCGCTCCATCCGAGAAGAGAGACCTGGGGTTTTGATAGGAGCTCTTAGTCTCTTATTTTTTCTGTCATCTCTCTCGCCGATCCCCAACCGAAACACGCCGAAGACACGGGACCGCTCCGAGGAGACGTCGTGGCCGCGGGCGGCCCTGTGCCGCCCAGCCTGACGCCGCCGCCCGCACCCTCGGCGCATATCCGCCCGTCCACCGGCTGATCGGTCCGACGTCATTGCTTGGATTGGGGATGATGCGGCTCGGCACCCGGCGAAGCGTCGCGCTCAGCCCGCGGCGGCCGCCTGAAGACTCGGCAGGTGATTCTCCGACTGCGGTCCCAGCGCGTTCTCGATCATGGTCTTGACGCTCACCGCCTGGGCGCCGGTGAGAGAGAACGTCGCCGTGCGCTCGAGATCCTCGTCGCTCAGATCTCCGAGCGCGGCCATCACCTTCGCCCTGGTCGCCCGCAGTCGCGACAACGCTTCATCCTTGCCCACATCGGCATTGACGGCCGCTTGTTCGGCGTTCATTCGGTGGATATCGTCCATCGTAAGGTTCGGCAATGGCCGACCCGCCACCATCGACTGGACGATATCGGCGCCAAAGGACTCTGCCTCCGCGACGTGGCACGCAAGCGCCGCCGCCGTGCATTGCTCGGGAGGACAGAACGTGGCCATGCCCGCCTCGTCCAACTGTTCGACCGCCGCGACCACCGCGTCGAACGATCGCTCGAAGCGTGTCGTCAATTCCTCTCGGGGCGCGCTCATGATCCAAATCTTTCCGTGAGGAGTGCAGCGAATATCGATCGTGAGACGTCGGCCGCCGCCAACGTTCATCCATTGTATGACACGGCCGAAGCGATCGGCGCTCGCAGCACGGAGAGCCGGAAGACATCAAAGAACCGCGCACCCAATGGTTCTTCGCTGAAGCCGAGACCGCGGGCGGTGTCGAAGGTGCGGCGGTCGAGGTGGCAGCCGAGCATGCGCTCCTGAAGGGGGGAGAGGAGGCGCTCCAGCAAGGCAACCGGCGCGACGGGCGAGAGCACGTGCTCCAGCAGCACCAGCCGGCCTCCGGGCCGGCAGACGCGCGCGAGCTCGGTCAGCACGGCAGCCGGGTCGGAGACGGTGCAGAGGGCGAGGCTGATCGCCACGGTGTCGAAGGTGGCGTCGGGGAAGGCGAGTCGCTCGGCGTCCATCTGCGCGAGGTCGATCCTCCGGCCGAGCGCCTTCACCCGGTTCCCGGCCTCCGCGAGCATGCCGGCCGAGAGGTCGACGGCGGTGGCGTGGCCGACCGCGTCCGTGTAGAAGGGCAGGTTCAGGCCGCTCCCGACCGCGACCTCCAGCGTCCGCCCGCGCAGCTCCGCCCCGAACGCGGCGCGCAAATCGCCGAGCAGCCAGCGCTCGCCGAGGCCGATCGACTTGTCGTAGGCGGCGGCGCGGCGGTCGTAGGTCTCGCGGATCTGGCGGAGGTTCATGGGGCGGTCCGTTCTGTCGGGGTGACGTCGTCGCGGCGATTCAGCAGGGGTGGCAGATGAGTTCAACCGGCAATCCACTGCCTGCACGCCCAAGGCTGAGAGCCAAGACTACGCCATCAAAGGCCTTCCAGAGCGGAGCGGCCTGTTAGGCGTGAGGTGTCATCGCACCTGCCGACGACGGTTCTCGCTCCGCTCGAAGAGATTCCTCGACTCCGCCTGCGGGCTCCGCTCGGAATGACGGGTGAGGGGCCCCGCGTCACTGTCGAAAACGATGCCGATTGGTCTTGCACAAACCACTCATTGCTCTGTCCAACGGCATTCGCAATGCTCGACGTCGCCTCCCCCTTCCCCACGAGTTCGGGGGGAAGGGGGCAAGGGGGATAGGGGGCCGTTCCCGTTCGATGACGACGACGCGGCGGATGGCGAAGACGGTAGACTGGCGGCGGGAACGTTGCGGGGTCGGAACGGAGTTGAGGGATGCACACCCGTTGGGACGAGCGGTACGGGACGGACGAGTACCTGTTCGGGACGGAGCCGAACGCGTTTCTGGCCGAGGTCGCCGGGCGAATTCCGCGAGGGCCTGTCCTGTGCCTCTCCGAAGGCGAGGGGCGCAACGGGGTCTTTCTGGCCGGTCTCGGGTTCGAGGTGACGGGCGTCGACATCTCCCCGGTCGGGCTGGCCAAGGCGCGGGCGTTGGCGGCGGAGCGCGGCGTCGCGATCACGACGGTGGCCGCCGATCTCGAGCAGTTCACGATCGCGCCGGGTGCGTGGTCGGGGATCGTCTCGATCTTCGGGCATCTGCCGCCCGCGATCCGGGCGCCGCTGCATCGCAAGGTGGTCACGGGGCTCGCGCCCGGCGGCGTCTTCGTGCTGGAGGCGTACACCCCGGCCCAGATCGGCCGGGGCACGGGCGGGCCGAGCGACCCCGCGATGACGCCGACGCTGGCGATCCTCAAAGCCGAGCTGGCGGGGCTCGACGTCGAGATCGGGGTCGAACGGCAGCGCGAGGTCGTCGAGGGCAGCGGGCACACCGGGCTCGCCGAGGTGGTGCAGGTGTTGGCGCGGAAGCCGTCGGGCTCTTGACGGGCCTTACCCGGGGCCGACCTGTCGTGTTCGCGCTCCTGCGCTGACCTTCTTCTACGGAAGCTTGTCGGCGAGGACATCGAGCATCTCGATCGACGGGGCCTGCGTGAAGAGCTCGTCCGCTCTGGCCATCAGCGCCTCCGCGACCCGGCCGGAGAGATGCGCCTGCCGCCCCGCGTCGTCGGGGAAGACGTCGAAGATGCCGAAGGTGGACGGACCCATCCTGATCGCGAACCACGCGGTCGTGGCAGGCTCCGCC
>JBPCRG010000434.1:0-10280 GCA_050997095.1 Thermomicrobiales bacterium
GGGTGATGTCGAGGCCGCCGGGCGCACCGAGGTCGAGGAGCACCGGCCGGGCGCCGCGCAGGAGGGTGAAGACGCGCCGCGGGCCGTCGGCGGTGATCAGGTCGAGGTCGGGCATGCGGCGCCCGAGCAGCGGGTGTCCCTCGCCCAGGTCGTAACGGATGTCCAGGCCGGACATCATCGCGGCGAACAGCTTGCGCGGCTCGTCCATGCTCAGCCGCTCCGACACGGCGTCGCGCAAGGCGTCGGTGCGATCATCTGTGCGGAGCAGCCCGACCTGTGCCATCGTGTTGCGCAGCACGAGGGCCGCGACCGGGTGGCGCTCGGCCTGGTAGGTATCCAGCAGGCTCTCCGGCGATGACTGGTTGACCACTCGGGCCAGCTTCCACCCCAGGTTCACCGCATCCTGCACACCGATCTGGAGGCCCTGTCCACCCACCGGGTAATGCACGTGTGCGGCGTCGCCGGCCAGCAGCACCCGCCTGTCGCGGTAGGCCGCGGCCTGCCGGGTCATGTCTGTGAACCGAGAGATCCAACTGGGAGAGTGGATCCCGAAATCGGTCCCGTAGCAGGCGATGAGCGCCTCGCTGAGATCGCGCAGGGTGGGTTCGCCGGTCCGGCCGAGGCGCTGCTCGGTCACCATGACCCGCACCGGTCCATCCTCCAACCTGCTCAAGGAATGGATGCCGCGGGCGTCGCGGCGTAAGCCCCACTCCGGCTCCTCGGCCAGCTCGACCTCGGCGATCAGGTGGCTGGTCGTCGGATCCCACCCGGGGAACGCGATGCCGGCGGCTTTCCGGACCAGACTGCGTCCGCCGTCGCACCCGACGAGGTAGTCCGCCCGAAGCGACGGGCCGTCGGACAGCTCCACGTCGACGCCGGTGTCGTCCTGCGCGAACCCCGTCACCTCACGACCGCGATAGATCGGCACCGCCTGCTCGCCGACCCAGCCGGCCAGGATGCGCTCGATGTGTTCCTGCCACAGCGCGAGCCCGTAGTTGTGCCGCGTGGGAAAGTCGCTGATGTCCAACGGGATCCAGGCGAAGGACGCGATCTGGGCCACCTGCCCCTGCGAGACGAACCGATCGGCGATTCCACGCTGGTCGAGCATCTCGATCGTGCGCGAATGCAGACCGCCCGCGCGCGAACCGGCGAGTTCCTGCCCAGCGCGCCGCTCGACGATGGCGACGTCGACCCCCGCCAACGCCAACTCGCCCGCCAACATCAGTCCCGTCGGGCCGCCGCCGGCCACCACCACCGCATGTTCGGCCATAAATCACCCCTTTCTTGACCCCGGACTCGGCTCCGTGCCGCGTGCCATACGGGCGCGTCGATGGCTCCGTCGAAGGCAGGATCGGCCATCCGAATTATCCACGGGCGTCAACCGCTTCATCACGGGGTGTGCCCCGTGATCTCCACGGACGATGCGCCCCCTTCTCACGGGGACGCGGGTCTGAAGCAGGGGCACGGCTAATCTCCGGCCGCGGAGGAGGAGTTCGCACGGATGCCGGACACGTCGCGGACGCCGCATCAATCGCGACCAACCCGACGCTGCGGGCGATGACCACGGTGAAGGAGCTGCATGGGAACCCGCTGCCGGGCGATTTTCCCCTTCCACGCCGCCCTTGAGCAACTCTGGATCCTCCTCAGCAGGCGTTTTCGCCCGCGTGAAATGGATCGCGCAGGGTATGCGCGGTTCCGGCGGTGGCGGGTCCATGCCGAGCGCGGCCTGGGCGGGGAGCCGGTGGCGGTCTGGATGTATCCCGAGTATCTCACCCTCGTTGATCAAGATGAGCCGCCGGCCCAGTACCGCGTGGCCCGTCAACCCGACCAGCGTCGCCCGCGGCTGGTGACGCCGGAGCAGCAGTTCGAGATGCCGCGTCGCTCGCCGCAACCGCAGCCGTGGACGTGGGGAGGACGAGTGGCCGCCGGCGTCGCGGGTGTCGCAACTCGAGCCCGCCTCGCGCGGTGCGGCCGTCCCTGTCGGCCCGCAAGGAGGTCGGCGCTCAAGCCGACCCGGGAGCGTCCCCCACGTCAAACTCTGCCATGCCTGACTGCAAACTCGTGCCAAGCAGGTCGTGGCAAGGTGTGCCGCAAGCTGTGTTCCCGTGTTAGACTCGACTTGTATGAACAAGCTGAACGCGACACCGACAATGGCCGAGATGGAGAGCGGGCGAACGGCGCGGAACGTCAACCCCTCCGCGGCGCGTGTCCCACTCCATCGCCGGATCGCCGACGATCTCCGCGCCGAGATCCGGGATGTCGGCCCGGGAGGGCTGCTCCCGTCGGAGCACGAGATGATGCGACGCTACGCCGTTTCCCGCGGCACGGTCCGGCAGGCGCGGGCCGCGCTGCGGGCCGAGGGCGTGATCTCCGGCTCCCAGGGCAAGCTTCTCGAGGTTCCAGCCATCCGCCTGACGCAGCCGCTCACCGAGCTGATCAGCTTCTCGGTGTGGGCGGAGTCGCTCGGCCTGCGCCCGTCCGCGGTCGTGATCGAGTCAGGAGTGCAGCCCGCCTCCGCGGAGGCCACGGCGGCGCTCGGCATCGCGGCCGGGTCGCCCGTCTTCCGCGCGCTCCGTCTCCGTCTCGCGGACGGCGAGCCGCTGATGATCGAGCGGACCAGCTTCGCGCCCTCGCTTGCGCCCATGTTGGCTTCGGTGGATCTGGCGAAAGCGTCGATCTACGCGGCCTTGGCCGAGAAAGGCGTCGTCTTCACGTCGGCTCAGCACCAGATCGGCGCGATCGCCTGCTCAAAACTTGACGCGCCTCATCTCGGGACGTCCCCCGGCGCTCCGCTCCTGCGTGTGCGGCGCGTTGCGTTCTCGGCCTCGGGCGAGGCTCTGGAATGGTCCGACGACCGTTACCGGGCGGACCGCGTCGATTTCGCGATCGAGAACACACCGGCATCCGCCATCTCCCGCCGGATCGACCATCTCGTGGAGGATTCGTCGACTCGTGAAAGCTAGAGCGTGGCTGCCGTCGCCCGCGGGGTTGAAAACCCGCGCTCAGTCAGATAAGTCGGTTGAAACCGACTACCGCCATCGACCAGCAATGGACTCACGATTCAGTCAGTGATGTCTGCACCCAACAGGGCGATGAATGAAGGAGAATCCGTTGCCGTACGCGCTCACAACCTCGACCGGTCATGAATGGGCGACTCAGCGGGCGGCGACGCTCTTCGCCATCTTCGCCGGGGACCTCTCTGATCAAAAACTCGAAGGGATCGGCCGCGGCTTCGCCGCGGCGCGGGCCGACGGGGCCCGGATCGCGGCGATCACGTCTCCCTCGTCCCGAGCCAGCGGCGCCGAGCGGAGGATCGCCGATCTGGTCGTCGACGGGCCGGTCGCGCCCAGCCCGTTCGCCCTGTTCGCGGCGTTGGAGCAGGCCGGCGTCGACGACGCGCGGCAGCTCGCCGTGATCGGGGGCCGTCTCGACTCGTTGAACGCCGGGCACCGGGCGGGCGCCGGCGCGATCATCGGGGTGGCGCCCGCCGATCCCGCCGCCCGCCGCCATCTGCTCGAGGCGCAGCCGGACGTGATCGTCACGCCCCACGGATTCGCGGATCTTTACGCCGCGCGCTTCGCCTCGAACCGCGCCCACCGCGAGCGGGTCCTGCTCAATCCCGGACCCTCGGTCGTCAGCGACCGGGTCCACCGCGCGATCGGCGGGCCCGACCTCTGCCACCGCGAGCCCGAGTACAGCGACATCTTGGACGGCGTCAAGCGCAAGCTCCTTCAGGTCGCGGGAGTCGGCGACGACTGGGCGATGGTCATGCTCGCCGGGAGCGGGACCGCCGCGATGGAGGCGATGACCGGCGCCGCGGCCCGCCCCGGCAGGAAGCTGCTGGTCTGCCAGAACGGCATCTACGGCGAGCGGATCGCGACGATCTCCCGCCGGCTCGGCACAGAGGTCGTGCTCGTCGAGGCGGCGCCCTTCCAGCCGATCGACCCGGCGGACGTGGCCGCGGCGCTGGACGCCAATCCCGACGTCGACGCGGTCGCCGTGATCCACCACGAGACGACCACCGGGCTGCTCAACCCGGTCGAGGCGATCGCGGCGGAGGCGGACAAACGCGGTGTGCTCGTGCTCTGCGACGCGATCAGCTCGCTCGGTGCCGAAGATCTGGACCTCGGCGCCGGGACGATCGACTTCGTCGCGTCGACCTCGAACAAGTGCCTGCACGGTCTGCCGGGAGCCGCATTCGTCCTGGTCTCGCCGCGGGGCCAGCGGCGGATCGACGAGGTTCCGCCGCGCTCGCTCTACTTCGACCTGCCCAACTACCTGAATGCGCAGGGCAAGCGGACCGTCCCGTTCACCCCCGCGATCCCCGCGCTCTACAGCCTGGACGCCGCGCTCGACGAGCTCCTCGACGAGGGCGTGGGGCACCGGCGGGAGCACTATCAGGCGCGGATGGATTTCCTCGACCGCGAGTTGGCGGCGCTGGGTCTGGAGCCGCGGGTCGCCCCGGCCCACCGCTCCCGCTCGGTGCGCAGCCTGCCGCTGCCGGAGGGGATGAGCTATGAGGAGCTGCACGACGCGGCGAAGGCCGAGGGTTACGTGATCTACGCGGGGCTCGGCGACTCCGCGAAGACGAGCTTCCGGGTCTGCGCCTTGGGCGCGCTCAAGATCGAGGCGCTTCAGGGTTTCGTCACGGTGCTCGCGACGACGATGAGCCGCCGACCGGTCGCGGTCCGATGAGCCCGGTCCTCGACGTGACCATCCGCCTCGCCGGCGCGGACGACGCGGAGCGCATCGCCGAGATCTACGTTTCTTCCAGCACCGGCGCCGAGCGGGGGCTCGTCCCCGACGACGTGCTCGACGCCCGCGCGCCGTCCGACTATGTGCCGAGCTGGCATCGGCGGCTGGCGATCCCTCGGGAAAAGGGCGGGACGCTCCTGGCGCGCGTCGACGGCGCCGTCGTCGGGTTCTGCTTCGTCGAGCCGGACCCGGACGTCGGGCATCCCACCGGGCATGTCGACTTGCTCTATGTCGATCAGGCGTTCGCGGGTCGGGGCATCGGGAGCCGGCTGCTTCAGGAAGGCATCGACCTGCTGGCAGCGCTGGGTTGCACCGGCGCGACGCTCTGGACGCTCGCCGGCAACGACCGCACGCAGACGTTCTATCGCGGCCGCGGCTGGTTGGCCGACGGCATCGAGAAGGACGACGAGTCGGACGGGCTGATCTACCGACTCCGCCACTTCCGGCGCGCAATCGACCCCGTTCAAGAGCTCCGATCCACAAATCCCGTCCCCGGCGCAGATGCAGGAGAGCCCCGACGGCCATGATCGAGAGTCCCGGCAGCATCGTCGTCAACGCCCGTGAATACCGGCTGCCCATGCAGCCGACCGTCGCGATCACGCTCGACGGCTGCGACCCGCGCTTTCTCGACGACGCGTTCGCGCGGGGGTTGACGCCCAACCTCCAGCGGATGATCGCGCGAGGCGCCTATGCGCTCGGCCGCGGCAACATGCCGTCGTTCACGAACGTGAACAACATGTCGATCGTCACCGGCGGTCCGCCGAGCGTCCACGGTCTGCCGGGGAACCACTACCTCGCACCGAACGGCGAGGAGGTGCAACTCTCCGACGCCAAGTTCCTGCGCGCGCCCGGCATCCACGCCGGGATGCAGGAGGCCGGCCGCCGGGTCCTGCTCGTGACCGCGAAGCACAAGCTGCGGATGATGCTCGCCCACGGCGGCGTGCCCGCGACGAGCGCCGAGAAGGCGCACGAATGGCCGCTGCCGCAGTACGGGATCGACGACGTGGTCGCGCTGGTCGGCCGCTCCAACCCCGGACCGTACGAGTGGGACATGAGCCACTACGCGATCGAGATCGGGATCGCGGTCTCGAAAAAAGTCGGCCCGCTCGACCTGATGTATCTCTCCACGACCGACTTCGTGCAGCACGCCGAGGGCCCCGGCGGCGGGATGGCGGACCGCTTCTTCCGGCGGTTCGACGAACTCCTGCAGGAGCTGCTCGACCTCGGCTATCTGGTCGGGATCACCGCCGACCACGGGATGAACGCGAAGCACGACGCCGGCGGCTCGCCGCGGGTCCACTACCTGGAGGACGTGCTTCAGGCGGCCGGAGTGCGCGACTTCCACGTCGTCCTCCCGATCACCGACCCCTACGTCGTGCACCACGGCGCGCTCGGCTCGTTCGCCTGGGTCCATTGCCCTGCCGAGCACCGCATGGCCGCCTACGAGGCCCTCACCCGGTTGGCGGGCGTCGAGGAGGTCTTCACCCGGGAGGAGGGTGCGGTGATCTACCGGCACCCCGCCGACCGGATCGGCGACTTCTCGGTCGCCTCCGACGCGGGCACGGCCCTCGGCAAGTCCGCCGCGAAGCACGACCTGAGCGTTCTCCACGGACCGCTTCGATCGCACGGCGGGCGGCACGAGCAGATCGTGCCGATCATCGTCAGCCAGCCCCTGACGCCGAGATACGCGGAGACGCTGCGGCATGGCGTCCAGAACAGCGATCTCCACGATCTGCTTTTGAATGGAGTTCAGCGATGAGCGTCGCCACGATGCGCCACGACCTTCCGACCTTCATCGACGGCGCGGAGGTGATGGGCGACGCCCGCTTCGACGTCCGCTACCCCTACACCGGCGAGGTGATCGGCAGCGCGCCGAAGCTGGACGCGCAGACCGTCGAGCGGACTCTGACCTGGGCGGCGGGACTGGACTTCGAGCTCTCCCGCCACGAGCGGGCGCAGATCCTGAACCGGATCGCGGACACACTGGAGGCGGAGGCCGCGGATTTCGCCCGGTTGATCACCGCCGAATCGGGCCTCTGCATCAAGGACACCACCTACGAAGTGCGGCGGGCGCAGAACGTCTTCCGCTTCGCCGCGATGGAGGCGCTGCGGGACAACGGGCAGGTCTTCGCCTGCGACACCTCGGCGAACGGCAAAAAGCGCCGCGCGTACACCCTTCGCGAACCGCTCCGGCTGGTCGCCGCGATCACGCCCTTCAACCATCCCTTGAACCAGGTCGCCCACAAGGTCGCGCCCTCGATCGCGACCAACAACACGATGGTGCTGAAGCCGACGAGCCGCACGCCCCTCTCCGCGCTCCGGCTCGCCAGGATCATGCGGGACGCCGGCCTGCCCGACGGGATGGTCACCGTGGTGACCGGGGAGGCGTCGGAGATCGGGCCGATCCTGTGGACGCACCCGGCGGTCGAGCTGATCAGCCTGACTGGCGGGACCGAGATCGGCAAGCGGATCGCGGCCGAGATGGGCTACAAGCGCGCGATCCTCGAGCTTGGCGGCAACGATCCGCTCGTCGTGCTCCGCGACGCCGACCTGGACGAAGCGGTCCGCCTTGCCGTCTACGGCGCGTTCAAGAACTCGGGCCAGCGCTGCACCGCCGTCAAGCGGATCATCGTCGAGGAGGCGGTCGCGGACGAGTTCGCGCGCGGACTCGTCGAGGCCACCGCCAAGCTCGTCGTCGGCGACCCGATGGACCCGGCGACCGACGTCGGCACGGTGATCGCCGAGAAGGACGCGATCGACTTCGAGCGGCGGATGAACGCGGCGGTCGCGGGCGGCGCGACGCTGCTCCATGGCGGCCGGCGGAACGGCGCGCAGATCGCCCCCGCGGTGCTCGACCACGTCGACCAGTCGATGGAGCTCGTCTCCTGCGAGACGTTCGGACCCTACGCGCCGATCATCCGGGTCCGGGATCTGGATGAAGCGATCGCCACCGTCAACGCGACCGCGTTCGGGCTCTCCAGCGGCGTCTGCACGAACGACCTGCGCGCGATCAACCGCTGCATCCGCGAGTTCAAATGCGGAACCGTCAACATCCGCGAGGTGCCGGGATACCGGACGGAGCTGACCCCCTTCGGCGGCACGAAGGACAGCGGACTCGGCGTCAAGGAGGGCGTGATCGAGGCGATGAACGCGATGACGTTCACCAAGCTCTACACCCTTCCCTGGGAGTAGGTACGACGTCGCGACCGGGTCGGCCGTCGAGGTGTCGGAACATCCGGCACCGGGTAGACTGCTGTGCGACCGGCCCGCGGAGAACGAATACCTGCTGCGGGCCCGCGACGATGCGGAATGGATGAAGACAGGTGACCCACCAGCGCTCCTCGCTGCGTCCGGCGCGCGACGATCCGACTCCGGCCCGATCGACGATGACCGTCCAGATCGCGCCGCGGTCGCTCTTCATCGTGCTCGCCGTCGCCGCGCTCGTCTGGTTGGCGTTCAAGCTGACCGACTTCCTGATGGTCGTCTTCTTCGCGGTCCTGCTCGCGACCGCGATCGACCAGCCCGTGAGCTGGATGCAGCGGCAGCGCGTGCCCCGTCCGGCCGCGGTGCTGGCGATGTTCGCCGCGCTGCTCGGACTGCTGGTGCTGGTGGTGGTGGCCCTCGTGCCCTTGGTCAGCGCCGAATCGCTGACCCTGCGCGACGACCTACCGGGTTATTCCAAGCGGCTTGAGAGTCTTTTCGGGCGCGTCTCCGCGTCGCAGCAATCCCAGTCGCAGGTCTCGCTGGACAAGCTGACTGCCCAGCTCTCGCAAAATCTGAGCGGTGTGGCCGCGCAGTTGACCACGGTCACGGTGGCGGTCGGGCACCTGCTCGTCCTGCTCTTCGCGATGTTCGTGCTGGCGTTCTTCCTGGCCGCCGATCCGTCCCTCGGCAGCCGCCTGCTCAACCGCTTCGCGCCGCGCCCCTGGCACGACCGGGCGCTCGCGATCGGCGGCTCGGTGCGGCTTCGAATCGGCGCGTGGGCCCGCGGCCAGGTCGTGATCGCGGTCACCTTCGGCCTGGCGCTCGGGGTGACGCTGTGGGCGCTCGGGGTGCCGTTCGCGGCCTCGCTCGGCGCGGTCGCGGCCGTGCTGGAACTCATCCCCTATGTCGGCGGGGCCGTCACGATCATCCTGGCCGGGTTGATGGCGCTCTCGGTCGGCCTGCCCCAGCTGCTCGTCCTGATCGTCGTCTACATCGTCCTGGTCAACGTCGAGGCGCACGTGCTTTCGCCGGTGCTCTTCGGCCGGGCGGTCGGGTTGCCGTCTGTCTCGATCCTCCTCGCCCTGCTGGCGGGGGTGGAGTTGCTCGGCATCGTGGGGGCGCTGCTGGCGGTGCCCGCGACGGTGATCATCTGGGCGATCGTCGAGGAGACGTGGCCGTCGCCGAACGCGAAAGCGCAGCCGAAAACGCGCTGGCTGCCCGCGCGCGAGCCGGAACGATTCAGCAACGGCTGACCCTGCCGACGACGGCAACAGTCGAAATATCGAATCTTGCCCCGATAAACTGACATCGCGACGGTCTCGAACGTTGGGGAGAGGGAACGAGCGACATGTCCGAATCGGAAACCGTGACGGTGCTGATTCCCACCCCGCTCCGGAAATTCACGGATGGCGCCGCCAAAGTCTCGGCGGCCGGCTCCACCGTCGGCGATGTGCTCTCGACCCTGGGCGCGCGCTATCCCGGATTGAAGGAGCGGATCTGCACCGAGGACGGCGAGATCCGCCGGTTCATGAACGTCTTCGTCAACGGCGAGAACGCGCGCGACGGCGAGGGAGCCGCGACCGCGGTCCGGCCCGGCGACGAGATCGGCATCATCCCGGCGATGGCCGGGGGATCCGCGACGGAGGCGTGACGCCCGGGGCCGACGTCCTGCGCCTGCCTCCGGGCATGGCCGACGCGATCGTCGCACACGCCCGCGAGGCGTCGCCCCGGGAGTGCTGCGGCGTGATCGGCGGCTCCGGCGGTGACCTCCACGAGCTTCGCCGCGTCGCCAACGCGCACCCCGGCCTCGACTTCTACACGATGGACGACACGGCGCTCTTCAAAACCTACCGCGAGTTCGACGGGCGCGGTTGGGAGTTCGCCGTCATCTACCACTCCCACCCCACCTCGGCCGCTTTCCCATCCTCGTCCGACGTCGCCCTCGCGGCCTGGCCGGATGCGTGTTATGTCATCTGCTCGCTGGAAGCGCCGGATTGGCCGTCCCTCCGCGGCTTCCGGATCGTCGACGGGGTCGTCTCGGAAGTCCTCATCGTCGCCTGAATGAACGCAGTTCCGCGTTGTCCGCCTTGGTGAGCGCGCAGATTCGAGGTGTCGGGAGGAGACACCTCTTAGACGCTATCCAGAAAGTGAACGGGCATGGCGGAGCTTGCGGTAGATGATCAAGCACGCGGCGAGTTGGACGAAGCCGAGGTGGCAGTCGGCGCGTTTCTCCCACCGCGTCGGCAGCCGCCGTAACCGGTTGAACCGGCTGCGCGCGGCCTCCACCACCCGGCGCCGCGGCGGGTGGCGGTCCGGGTCGC
>JBPCRG010000664.1:0-2697 GCA_050997095.1 Thermomicrobiales bacterium
ACCAGGATGCAGAGCCAGATCCGCCCGAACCCCAGCACCGCGACCTCGCCGGCGACGGCCGCGAGCAGACGGGGCAGGGTCTCGCCGCCCGCGGAGAGGCCGGGGGCGGTGAGCGAGGCGAAGGCGGCGATCGGGACGAAGCGCAGGAACCGCTGGACCAATGGCGGAATGGTGCGGGCGCCGAGCGCGAATCCGGCGACCCGCGTCAGGTAGGTGATCGCCGCGGCCAGCGCGATGGTCAGCCAGAGATGGTCCCTCATCCCGGGAGTCGCTGTTCCATCAGGAATGCGCCGATCGACCCGCCCACGATCGTCGTCGCCAGCACGGTCACGCCCCCGCTGGTGACACGGCTGAGCGCGACCGCGGCCGCGCCGGCCCCGAGCGCGACCGCGACGTCGAGCCGAGAGCGGAGCAGCGGAAGCAGCAGAGCCAGAAACGAGAGCGGGAAGACCATCTCCAGGCCGAACCTGCCGGTATCGGGCAGCACGCCGCCGAGCAGCGTGCCCCCCAGCGTCGCGAGGTTGAAGCAGACGAAGAGGCTCAAGCCGGCCCCGAAGAGAAACCCGGCGCTGCCCTTGCCATCCATGAAGGCCCGGATCGACATGCCGTATGCCTCGTCGGTCAAGAAATGGGCCAGCACCGGACGCGGCGGCCTTGGACGCCGCGGGAGATGCCGATCGATCGAGAGCGCGTAGAGCACGTGGCGGAGATTGAGCAGCAGCACCGTCAGGAGGAGGGAGAAGATCCCCGCGTTCTCCTGACCGACGCGGACGAACGCCAGCTGCGCGCTCCCGGCGAAGACGAAGAGGCTCAGGGCGACGGTCTGCGCGGGCGAGAGTCCGCTGGTTCGGGCGAGCAGCGCATAGGCGGCCGCGAACGGGATGATCCCTAGCCAGAGCGGCAGCAGCGCCACCGCCCCTCGGCGGATCTCCTGGAGGGTCGGCTTCCCGATCGCTCCCGATTCGTCGCCTTCACCCGTGACCACGGTCAACTTCCTCCCATCGACGCTTCATGCGCCGACCGTGACCGCCGCCTATTCGTCAGGATCGAACCGGGCGCAGGACTCCGGTGATCTTACCGGCTGACTGCCGAGTTCGGACCGTGACCGTTCGGAATGGTCGGCCTCGCACCATTTGTCCCCTTCGATCACACCGGAAGGGGGGAGGGGATGAGGCCTTTGGGTGATGCCGTCTGTAAGCGCGGTCGTCGCAACAAGTCAGGCGGTTCGCCGGGGCGGCGGGCCTTTCGGTGACGGGCGCGGGCTCGCCGGTCGTGGTCTCGGGTCAGGCGCTCGGGGTCGGGGGGCCCGTCACCGACGGGTCGGCCTTCGGCGGACTCGACCAGGCGCGCACCGTCGTCTACGCGCAGGCGGGCTTCGGCGCGGGCCGCTATCGCCAGACCGTGCCGATCGCCCTGACCATCCCCGGCCAAAGCCAAGCTGGCTCGTACACCGCGACGCTGACCGTCTCGACGACGGCGGCGCCGTAAGAGGTGCGCATTGAGCTTTGGGCTGAGAGCTTTGGGCTCTGAGTGCTGCCGGATGCTCCATCCGAACCTGCGGCGTTCGTGGCCGGATGCGAAATACGCTCCGATGGAGACGGAAGGCCTGGTCGGCACCTCAAAGCCCAAATCTCAGAGCTCACCGCTGACCGTTCAAGGCCTCCATCGCGACCCCCTTTTCGCTGCCTGCCGTTCGAGTTGACGCTCCTCGGTCGCGGCGGAGGGGTCGAGGACGGCGATGCCGAGCGTCTGCAGGAGCAGGCGGTCGATGATCGCGGCGATGGTCGCGGGCAGGATCAGGACCAGGGGCACGATCACGACCCGCGAGACCACGCTCAGCAGCGCGATCGAGAGCAGGACGATCGCCACCCGCGGCAGCTTCGCCATGGTGATGATCGCGGAGAGCCGGATCGCGTCGAGCGGCGCCTTGTCCTGCAAGGCGCACATCGCGAAGCTGAGCAGGGTCACGCAGACGAGGATCAGGAGCAGAAAGAGCCAGACGGGGGCGAGCACGGCGACGGCGGCACCGTCGCCCGAGTAGATGAAGAGGTTGAAGACGAGCAGGGCGATCAGGGGCAGCGTGAGCAGCGCAAGTTTCCATCCCCGCGCCAAGTCCCGCGTGATCATGCCCAGGCTTTCGCGCGCGCTCGGCCGCTCCGCGCCCAAGCCGAGACGCGGATCGGCGAAGCGGAAGAGCGCGACCGTCGCGCCCGGCGCCAGCACGACAGTGACCGCGCAGAGCCCCCAGACGAGCGTCGCCGGGACGAAGAGGAAGACGTTTTGGAACGAGTCCCGCAGACCCTTCCAGACAATCCCAAACCCGTCCATGTCGGGGGCCTTCCTGAGAGCCGCGCGACCGCGTCTGCTACAGCCCGACGATGATACCGTGGCGAGCCCTTCTCCGGCGGGACCGGAGGCGTTGGCGCGGACGATTTTCAGGCATGGGCGCGACCGCGCGACGGTGAATCCTTTGGCGATCCATCGAGCCGTGGACAACGTGATCGCCCCGCGTTGTCGCGGTCGCCGATCCCTGTTGGGGGGACGGGAATCGTCAAGGAAAGAGCCGCTGTAGCGCGTGCTTCAATTTTGGACACCCTCCAAATCCGTGGACGATTGACACCGGTGGTAATGTTCGAGTCAGTGTGACGCTCCCGCCAGCCGCCCGAGCCATGTTCCGATGTGCAGCCTCACATCGGC
>JBPCRG010000683.1:0-4910 GCA_050997095.1 Thermomicrobiales bacterium
ATCGCAGAGGGATTCTTGGTCCCGCACGCGCTGACGGCCTTCGCGTCGATGGGGGCGGACCCGGGGCTGGAGGCGGCGCGCAGGATGCTCGGGTGAATCGGGCGGGCGTCGGGCGCTTCTCGCTGCGGGAGGCGCATCAGGATCTGCGCAAGCACGGGCTGAGCCGGCCACCTGCGGCCGCTGCCCGCCGACGCCAAAGGGAGCCCCGGCCGCGCGCCGTCGCCCGGTTCGCGGCCCACCTCGACACCGGCCGGGCGGAGGTGCGCTGTCCGGCCTGCGGGGCGGCGGGCGACTTCCGGGGGCGGTCCGTGCGGTCGGCGGGGCTCGGGACGCGCGGCGATCGCTGAGCGATGCGCTTGGCCGGTGCGTGCGCAGAGAACGGCGTCCGTCCGCACGTGGCGAAGGCCCGTCGACCATGAACCCGAATTCGCTCGGGGGCGAGCCGTGGCGTCGGAGCAACGTCGGGCCGGGCAGGACTGCGGTGCCGGGGGTACCCGCGCGGATGTCCGACGCGCCGTGCGGGTGCGGCCCTCCACGCCAGGCGCAGCTGTTCTCGGAGGAGGCGCTCGGTCACGCGCGTGCGGGCGAACACATCCAGATCGGGTCGCATCCGGGAAGCGGGGACCGGTTCGGGTGCGCGATTGCCGATTTCGCGGCAGCTTGCGCCGATCAGACCCGGCGCGAACATCCCACGTTCACCGAGGCTGTCACATCGAGCAGGATCGACGCACATAAACTGGTGGCGGCTGCCGCCTCCATCACGCGATCGTCCGCGTTTCGATCGACCTCAGGCCGAAACCTGGGCTTCGACGTGTGAAGTCTTTCCGAGACTGACGACGCGCGGCGGGCGGAGACAATCCTGCCAAGACGTGGGCATCGCGCCGCGTTCCGCTGCGCAGTCGTGGTCTACACTGACTCGTCTGACGAAGAACCGAGGAACGACCCCAAACCCGGGACCGGAGGAGCGGCGTGCGAATCACGATCGCGGATGTCGCGAAGGAAGCGGAAGTCTCGATCGCGACCGTTTCCCGCTTCATGAACGGGCGGGACGGCGAAATGTCGGCCGCGACGCGCGATCGGCTGCAAGTGGTCGTGCAACGGCTGGGGTATGTGCCGAACTCGGCCGCGAAATCGCTGAAGACCGGCCGCAGCGACCTGATCGGCGTCGCGCTCGCCGAGATCGGCCACATGTACTGGAGCACGATGCTGGCGGGCATCGAGGAGGGCTGCCAGGAGCGAGGATTCGGCGTGGTGATCAGCAGCGCCAGCAACAACCCGGATGCGCAGACCGACTACGTCTCGATGTTCCTGCGCCAGCAGGTGGACGGGCTGCTGCTCAACCCAGCCTCCGCCGCGCCGCGCACAGTGGCCCAGTGGGCATCGCTGCGCTGCCCGGTGATCATGCTCGACCGCACGTTTCCCGAGCTCGACTACCCGCTGGTGGCGGTCGACAACGTCTACGGCGCGGAGCTCGCGGTCAACCACCTGCTGGATCTGGGGCACCGCTCCATCGCGATCGTCTCCTGGCCGATCGAGAATCTGAGCAACCGTGCCGAGCGTCTCGACGGGTATCTCGGTGCGATGCGGGGCGGCGGTGTCTGCGTCGAGGAGCAGCACATCCGCTTCGCCCGAGAATCGTGGGACGACGGGGTGCGCCAGACCATCGCGCTCTTCCGGCGCAAGGAGCGGCCGACGGCGGTCTTCTCCGCGAACATGGAGTTGAACCTTCAGGTGCTGGCCGGCCTCAAGCAGCTCGGTCTGCGGGTGCCACAGGACGTCTCGGTCGTCGGATTCGACGCCGCCCCCTGGGACGAACTGCTCGACCCCCCGCTGACGACCGTGGCGACGCCGACGCGCAAGATCGGCAAGACGGCAGCGCAGTTGCTCTGCGCCGCCGTCGAGAGCGGGATCCGACCGAACCGTGGCGATCGCCGGCTCAAACCGTGCCTGATCGTGCGCGCGTCGACCGCCGCGCCGGCTTCGTAGGTCGGCGTGCTCCTCCCCCGTCGGGAGGGGCTGCCTCGACGGTAGGTGTCCTCGCAGACGCAGGTCGCAGATTGGTGCGAGGCAACCGTCATTCGATCGGTTCCACAACGTGGCATGCGGCGGGCGGCACAACACGATTGGGCGGAGTGACAACGAAAACGTTTTCGTGATAGGATGCCGTCCATCGCGAATCCATCCATCTCACCGTGAGCGCCTCGGAGGGCATTCGACCCGTGCCGGAGAGCTACGCAAATTTCGTCATCGACCGCGACGGACGCGTCGCCACCCTCACGTTCACGCGGGAGGACCGGCTCAACGCGCTCGACGGCCAGACCTTCCGCGATCTGATCGCGGCGGCGGACGAGCTCGAGGCCGACGACGGGGTCGGCGTGATCGTGCTCACCGGGCGGGGCAAGGCGTTCATCGCGGGCGCGGACATCAACGAATACATCGACATCGGGATCGGCGGGTACGTCGCCTTCCAGCGCCTGGGGCGGCGGATGTACGACCGCTGGGAGCGGCTGGCGAAGCCGGTGATCGCGGCGGTGAACGGCTTCGCGCTCGGCGGCGGGTTCGAGCTCGTCCTGATCGCCGACATCGTGATCGCCTCGGAGCGGGCCAAGCTGGGACTGCCGGAGTGCAAGCTCGGGCTGCTGCCCGGGGGCGGCGGCACGCAGCGACTGACCCGGCTCGTCGGGCGTAACAGGGCCCAGGAGCTGCTGATGACCGGCGACTTCCTTTCGGCCGCCGAGGCGGAGCGCTTCGGCATCGTCAACCATGTCGTCCCCGCGGAATCGTTGATGGAGAAGGTGCGCGAGATCGCGGACCGGATCAACGAGCGTGCCCCGCTCGCCGTGCGGATGGCCAAGGAACTGGTCAACGACGGACAAAACGCCAGCTTGCCCACGGCGATCACCCAAGAGATGGGGATGACCGCCACGTTGTACGCGACCGGGGACGCCCGCGAAGGGATCGCGGCGTTCCTTGAAAAACGCGCCCCTGTCTTTGGGGGGCGGTGACGGAAGCGGCGGAAGGAGGTTCCCCGGTGTGAGGAGGGGGCAGCGCAAGAAGACCGGGACGACGCGAGGGTTCGGGTCGCTCCGTCGGCGGATCGTCGGACGAATGATCACCAACGACAGAAGGAGAGCACACGTGAAGCACGGAACCCAAATGCGCTGGCTCGGCCAAATCGCGATCGCACTGACGCTCATGCTGTCCATCGGCCAGATCGCCCTCGCCCAGGACGCCACCCCCAGCGCCGGCGCGGCCGGCGACGCCATGGTCCGCGGGATGAATCCGAAGGCGCTGCCCGCCGACTGGAAGATCCCGGCGAACGTCGGGCACGTCACCAACTACCTCGTCCACGAGTGGTACCAGAACCTGACCAAGGGCGAGAAGGCCCGATCCGGCGACTACGGCATCAACTTCACGATCGAGGACGCCAATCTCGACCTGCCGAAATCTCTGGCCGCAGTCGACGACTACGTCTCCAAGAACGTCGACGTGCTCAACTTCACGCCGGTGAACGAGAAGGCGTCGGCCCCGAAGATCACCGAAGTCGCGAAGTCGGGCAAGCCGATCATCTGCGAATCGTCGCCGGTCGACGGCTGCACGACGCTCGTCTCGATCGACGACTACGCCGCCGGCTTCAAGGTCGGCGTCTGGTCGGGCACCTACGTCAAGGACAACATGGGCGGCAAGGCCGTGGTCCTCGATGTCGGGCTTCCCGCGCTGACGACCACCGTCAACCGCTCGGCGGGCTTCATGGACGGGATCAAGTCGATCCTCGGCGACGGCGTGACGCTCGCGCAGTCGATCGACGGCCAGGGGCTCAAGGATAAGGCCGTGGCGGCCGCCTCCGACGCGCTCACTGCGCATCCGGACGTCAACGTGATCTTCGGCATCAACGATGACTCGGCGCTCGGCGGCATGCAGGCCTACGACGCGGCCGGCATGGACGTCTCCAAACTGCTCGTTGTCGGTTTCGGCTGCGAGGGCAATGCCTGCAAGGATGCCCTCGCGGAGGGCGGCCCGTACAAGGTCTCGGCGGCGATGTTCCCCGAGTATCAGGGCCGCCTGCTCATCGACGCCGGCGTCGCAGCCTTCAACGGCGTGGCGCTGCCGACGCACCTGATCGCTCCCTCGTCACCCGTGACGAAGGAGACATTGGCCCAGTACTACACCAAGGGCGCCGACGGAACCTACAGCCCGAACTTCGACGCGATCGCGAAGATCTCGGTCACGGGCGAGAAATAGAGACGGGTTGAGCCCGGGCGGGCGGGGGGGAAGCCCCCCAGCCCCCTTCCCCCCGACGATCGGGGGGAAGGGGGAGCAGGCCATCGCGTTCGAAACATCCGCCGCGGCCGTCGGTCTCAGCCCCGGCGGGGCTTCGTCGGCGCAGCCTCGGACGTCGGTCCGGGTCGAAGGGTCGGCGAGTCGTCGTTTCAGCGACCCATGACTGCCCGTTCGCCGCCATCTTCCGGGTCGCGACGAACGGGCATCGCATCGCCGTTCTGGTGGCCCCGCCATGAGGAGCGCACGTCGTGAGCGCACAGCACCTGCACGCGGCCGAGGCGACCGCGGTCCCCCGGGGCAACATCTTCGCCGCGCTCGCCCGGCGGGCGTTCAGCGCGCAGGAGATCGTGCTGCTGCTGATCAACGCCGCGCTCTGGCTCTACCTGGCCCGGCGCTCGGAGGTCTTCTGGTCGCAGCGCAACGCCGGCGTGCTCCTGAGCTCGGTCTCGATGGTGACGATCACGGCGATCGGGATGACGCTGCTGATTATCGCCCGCGAGGTCGACCTCTCGGTCGGGTCGATGCAGGCGTTCGTCGGCGTGCTGGCGATGCAGGAGCTGAACCGCCACGAGAACCTGCTGCTGGGGATGGGGGTCGCGCTGCTGGCCGGGGCGGTCATCGGGCTCATC
>JBPCRG010000085.1:0-2646 GCA_050997095.1 Thermomicrobiales bacterium
GTGCCGAGCGCGACCAAATCGAGGAGCGCGGCTTCCGATTCTCCGCGGGGCCCCTCGACCAGACACCCTTCCCGGGCGAGCATCGTGACCACGAGGAAGGCGACACCCACGGCGGAGAGCATGGTGGACGGGCCGTCGGGGTCGAGTTGGGCCGACACCACGATCGCGTCGGCCGGGGGCGATCCGTCGATGTGGTGATGGTCGAGCACGATCACGTCGAGACCGAGGGAGCGCGCGACGGCGATCCGGGCGTGGTCATTGCTGCCGCAATCGACGGCGATCATCAGCTTGACCCCGGCGTCGGCGAACTCCTTCGTCGCCGAATCGTTGAGGCCGTACCCTTCGTCGCGACGCGGCAGGCGCGAAACGACGAGGTTGGGGCGCTTTGAGGCGCTCCGCAGGGCCAACGCGAGGACGGCGGTCGAGGTCACCCCGTCGACGTCGTAGTCGCCGAAGATCCCGATCCGCTCTCCCGTCTCGATCGCGAGACAGATGCGCGCGACCGCCTTGGCCATGTTCGGCATCTGAGACGCGTCGGGCGCGTGGCGTTCTCGAGCGTCGAGGAAATCGGACGCCTCGGCGGCGCTGCGGACGCCCCGACGGTGGAGCAGCTGGTTCAGGAGCGGATCGGGATGGAGTCCTGCCGCGCCGGCCGGGACGGGTGCGGGATCGAGCCAATTCGAGGAAGCCAAAGGTCCTCCATTGCCGGGAGCTGCCTCCCATCGTGAACGTACACCATGGAGCGAATGGTACCATCTGCGAAGATCCGAGTCCCGCGGGGATTCTCGGCGACGTATAGCGGAGCCGATTTCGCGGGCGGCGGGTTCCGTCGATGACGGTGATTCACGGCTCGGCTTCTCGATGCTGAGCCGGATGTGGAGGATGGCAAGGTGCGCAACCGTCTCCTGACCATCTGCTTGATGGCGATCACGCTCTTGGCGGCGAATCCCTCCGCTGCGACCGTCGCGGCGGCTGACTGGTCCGCGCCCCATTCCGTCTGGGTGGCGGCGGGCGGCCATACGTTGGATGGCCCGTTCCTCGACGAGTGGCGCGCGCACCGCAGCCTGCTCGGTCTGCCGATCAGCGAGCAACGGGCGCAGGATCTCGCCATCGATGCGGGGAAGACGGAGAAACGCACCGTCCAGTTCTTCGAGAATGCGGCGTTGGTCTCCACCCCGGACGACGCCCGCGGCGACTCGTGGCGGATGCAGGCCTTGCCGCTCGGCCGCGAGGCGCTGCGACGCGACGGCTCCGGCCTGCGCGCGCTCGCCCTGCCGACGTCCGGATCGTGCGGCTCGATCCCGACGGGCGACTGTCGGCGTTTCGGCGCGTCGAAGCACACGGTCCGGTACGGATTCAAAACCTATTGGGAAAGCGGCGATGGCGAGCGGCTGATCGGGCTGCCCCTGACCGAGGAGTTCGTCGGCGCGAAGGGTTGGACGACCCAGTATTTTGAGCGTGCCGTGCTCCTCTGGAAAAAGGGCAAGGACGTCCGGCTGCGGGCGATCGGGAAGGAAAGCGCGTCGGCGCGCAAGATCGCCACGGCGAACGTCGCCCAGCCCCTCGACGTCCCCGTCTACAGCGAGGCGCTTTTCACCGAGCCGTCTTCGCCCGCGATCATCGGGGGCGTCGGAGCGTCCAACGCCGGCCCGGGCCCGAAGCAGGGCGGCGGGAAGGAGATCGTCGTCTCGGTCTCGCAGGAGACAGTGTGGGCCTACGACGACGGCGCGCTCGTGATCACGAGTCTGGTCAGCACGGGAGTGGCCGATTCGGCGGAGACCGTGACCCCGGTCGGCTTCTTCTCCGTGCTGACGAAATACCCCGTGCAGACGATGGCCGGCGTGATCAACGACGAGGCGTACAACGTGCCCGACGTTCCCTGGGTGATGTACTTCGACAACCTCGGCAACGCGCTGCACGGCACCTACTGGCACAATAATTTCGGCAGCCCGATGAGCCACGGCTGCGTCAACCTGCCGATGGATGTCGCGGCCTTCCTCTACGGCTGGGCTCCCGAAGGCACCGCGGTGACCGTGCTCGCCTAGCGCTACGCCGGCCTGTCCAGCCCGGCGATCGTCGCGGGATCGATCGGCCGCCGTATAGTTGCGCAGATCGTGCCGGACAGGGTCGGATCGAGGTGCAAATGACGGTCGCGGATGCGTTTACCCCCGAGCAATGGGCGCTCGTCGCGGAGCTGCCCAGCCGGATCGTCGCGGCGGCCGCGACCATCGAGACCGCCGACGGCTCGGGCTCGACGCGGGAAGTGCTGGCCGGGCTTCAGGGCATCCTCCAAGGCGCCCAACTGCTGCGGGACAACGCGATCGTCGACGCCGTCTTCGATCGGTACAAGACCGACGGGCAGGGCGAAGCGTTGACGCTTGCGCTCAGCCAGTCCCCGCCCGCCGATCTTGCCGCGTCGACGCTCGCCCAGGCGCGGGCGGCGGCGGCGCTGCTGGCGGACAGAGCCGACCTCATGGCCGATCTCCCCGAATTTTTCCTCTGGCTGGTCGGACTCGCGGACGAGATCGTCGCCATCGCCACGACCGGCGGATTCCTCGGATTCGGCGGCCGACGGGTGACCGGGGCGGAAACGGCCTTCGTCGGCGGGCTGAAAGCCGCCCTCGGCGTTGTCGACGTGGCGACGTC
>JBPCRG010000089.1:0-4345 GCA_050997095.1 Thermomicrobiales bacterium
GGAGGGGGCTCGCCCCGCCTGTCATTCTGAGGAAGGGAGAATGTCGTCGCGGTTCTGAACCTCTGCCAAAAGCTGTTGGGCAGCGGACGGTGGCCCTTGGAGGGCTCCGGAAATTCCCAGGTTGGGATTTTCCGGAGCCTTGCCGCACCTACCCGGCCCCCAGCACCTGCGCCACTCCCGTCGCCGCGTCCATCGCCGTCACCGTGCGGGTCGGGCCGACGAGGAAGACCTGCCGCGCGTCGGCGCTGACGCCCATTCCCATCACCGGGGCGGCGACGGCGTGGGTTCCGGCGATCGTGGCGGTCGCGGTGTCGTAGGCCCAGACCGTCCCCCCGCCGCTGAAGAAGAGGGACCGGCCGTCCGCGCCGATCGCGGCTCGGGTCGGCATCGCCCCGCCCTTTCCGCCCGCAGGCGTGAACTGGGTGACCCGCCCGATCCCCGGATAGCCGCCAGGAATCAAGTCGACCTCGACGACGACGCCCAGCGCCGGGTTCATGGCGTAGGCGTGGTTTCCGCTCGGAGCCATGATCACCGCGTAGGCCTTCGCGATCTCCGGGCGGCTCCGATCCGACGGCAGGTCGACGCAGACCGGGAAACGGTCGATGAGGTCGAGCGCATGGATGAACGCCGTGTTGCTTTCGGTGTTCATATACAGAGTGAGCAAGTGGCGACCGTTCGCGGAGGCCGCGCCCTCCCGCGCGTACCCCGTCATGATCTGTTCCTCGTCCGGTCCCTTGTCCCGGAGCACGTTGGGATCGAGCGCATCGGCCGCGAGGTCGTACAGCCGGACCTGACAGCGCGAGGCATCGGCGGCGGGCACATGCTCGATCAGGAAGAGGGAATCGCCCGATGTCGAGACCGTGTCGACCTCGAAGTTGCCGTCGAGGCGGATCTGCCGCCGGATGGCTCCCGTCGTCATGTCGACGACCGCGAGCTCCGACCGCCACCCGCCACCCGCCGTCCAGGCGGTGCGCTACGCCTCGGTGGCGGGGTTCTCCATCGCAAGCCAGCGGCCGTTCGCGGAGATGGCGCGCATCGCCCAGCCGCCTGCGACCGTGAATCGATAGTCCAGGGAACCGTTCCGCGGATCGTGCGCCTCGATCCAGTTCGTCGTCGCGTCTAACGCCCGGCTTGTCGCGAACCGCGTTCCGTCCGCGGCCCGGAAGCCCGCGGCAAGCTCGAACCGGGTCTCGCCGGTCACCGCGTCGAACGCGACCAGCGAGCCTCCTCCCCGTCCGGGCGGATCGAGAAGGTCGGGTTCCCCGCCCGTTTCGCCGACACGCCACTAGGGAGCAGCGGAATCAGGACGGCGCCCGTGAGCGCCTTGAGCGCGAACCGCCGGGTCACGGACATCGGTGCCGAAGTTGACGGTCGACCGATCATTGGCCTGCCTCCTTCTCTAGGATGATGCCCGATGCCGGAGATCCGCGTCGGCGCGGATCCGGAACCGTGCACACCTCAAGTACAACGGGGAGGCTCATCGGGTTCCCGGAGCACCGGTGTCCCGCTCGCGGACCCTCTGTTCCAGACGATGTGAATCGCAGAAGACGTCACAGATCCGTCATTTCTTCGTGCGGTCGCGAAAGCTCCGAGCCGCATCGTGGCGGGTAGGCGTCCAGCCGCCGAACCGACACGGACGCAACCTGCGCGAAAGGATGACGAGGATGGCCATCTCCCGAGTTGACGAAGACAAGAATGCGGAAGACTCGCCGCGAGTCATGCTCTCCACGATCGCCGTCGTGGGATTGGTCATGCTGGTCGTGGCGGTGGCGGCCGCCGTCACGGCGATGAGGATGATGATGTGAGGCGGGATCGAGCGCAGCGGCCGTCGATCCGGCCGCCGCGCTCCGGTCGATCTCAGCGGCTGTCGCGCCAGGCGATCAGGTCCTTCAGCTTGCCGAGGTCCCAGTTCGGGCCCTCCCCGCCGATGATCAGGTGGGTGATGCCGCGCTTCACGTAGTCGTCGGCGCTCGCGGCGTCGACCTTATCGCCCAGGACCGACCGCTCGATGCTCTTCAGGTCGCGGCCCACCTTGCCGCACCAGTCGTCGAGGATCGCGCTCTTCGCGGCGATCTCCTCCGGCGAGCCGAAGCCGTTCCAGATGTCGGCGTGCTGGGCCACGATCCGCAGCGTCACCTTCTCGCCGCCGCCCCCGATCAGGATCGGCAGGTGGCCGTTGACCGGCCCGGGGTTGAGCTTGCCCAGCCGCTCCTTGATCACGGGCAGCGCGGCGTCGAGATCCTTCAGCCGCTCCGGCGCCGTCTTGAAGTCGTAGCCGTACTCGTCGTAGTCGCGCTGGTTCCAGCCGCTGCCGATGCCCAGGATGTGCCGTCCGCCGGAGATGTGGTCGACGTTCCGCGCCATGTCCGCCAGCAAGTTCGGGTTCCGGTAGGAGTTGCAGGTGACGAGCATGCCGAACTGCGCGCGCTTCGTCGATTCGGCCATCGCCGCGAGTATCGTGTAGCCCTCCAGATGCGGCCCGTCCGGCTCGCCGTACAAGGGATAGAAGTGGTCCCACGTGAACAGGGTGTCCGCCCCCATCGCCTCGGCCGCCATCCAGGCGTCGCGCATCTTCGCGTACTCGCCGTGCTGCGGATGGAACGTGAACCCAACCCGGACCTTCGTCGCATCGGTCATCCTCGGCATTCCCTCGAACTGATCCCGCGATCGGCCGACCCGTGCCAGCCACCAGCGGAATCGTGCACAACCAGCGCCACGGTGACCATCGGCTTCTTGCGCAGGCATCGCGGTTCCGGGCGGCGGGAGGGGATCCTGCGCAAGCGGCCCCTCCACGCCGACGCCCTGATGACCCGCAAGGCGTCGACCCCGGCGGACTGCCCGCCCGCATTCTGCGTGGGGGAGAGGGGCGACGTCGTCGGCGGGCTGCGATACTGGACCGTCTCACGCCCGATCCGATCCGAAAGGCCGATGTCATGCCGCCCCGCGCCACGATCTGCCTGACGTTCGATTTCGACGCGATCTCGCTGTGGGTCGGGCCGTTCGCCGCGACGTCGCCGAGCATGATCTCCCGCGGCGAGTTCGGGCCGGTCGGCGTGGAGCGGATCCTCGCGCTGCTCGCCCGCTTCGGCATCCCTGCCACCTTCTTCGTGCCGGGCCACACCGCCGAGACCTACCCGGCGTCGCTCCGCGCGATCGTGGACGCCGGGCACGAAATCGGCCACCACTGCTATCTCCACGAAAACCCCTGCGCGCTCGAATCGAGGGAGCGCGAGCATGCCGTGCTGCATCGGGGCCTCGACGCGTTGTGGAACGTCGCCGGAATCCGCCCGACCGGCTACCGCTCGCCGTCCTGGGACAACAGCCCGCACACGGTCGGGCTGCTTTTGGAGCACGGATTCCGCTACGAGAGCTCGCTCATGGGCAGCGATTTCTCGCCCTACTGGTGCCGGGTGGGGGATCGGCATCAGCCCGACGGTCCGTACCTCTTCGGCGCCCCCGTCGATCTGGTCGAGATGCCCGTCAGCTGGCTCTTCGACGACTTCCCCCACTTCGAATATCTCAGCCGTGGCGGCCAGGTCAGACCCGGCCTCTCCGCAGGGTCGAAGGTCGAAGAGATCTGGCGCGAGGAGTTCTACTTCATGCACGCCGAGGTCGCGGACGGGGTCTACACCCTGACGATGCACCCGCAGGTGATCGGCCGCGGCCACCGGATGCTCATGCTCGAGCGGCTGGTCGGGCACTTCGCCGCGCATCCCGGTGTCGAGTTCTCCACATTGGGCGACGCCGCGGAACGGGTCCGCGGCCGACTGCCCGGAAACGCTTCGCCATCCGACGCGGGAACTCGGCGGTCGGAGCCGACGGACGCTTGACAGCGGCCCCCCCACTGCTATCATAAAGAAAGCAGCGGACCGGCCGCAGCCAGCCTGCCGACGCCGGGAGCCGCCGAGAACCAGCGAAGGGACACCGCTCCATGTCAGTGACCACCGAATCCAAGATCTCGATGACCCCCGAGGCTGTGACCCAGCTCAAGACGTTCCTGAACGACCAGGGAACCCCCGAGGGCGCGCTCCGCGTCTTCGTCGCCCCCGGCGGCTGCTCCGGTCTCCAATACGGGATGACGATCGAGGAGCAGGCCGAGGACGGCGACGAGGTCATCGAGAGCGACGGGGTGCGCATCCTCGTCGACAACTTCAGCGCGATGTACCTCAACGGCGCCGAGGTCGATTACGTCAATTCCCTGATGGGCGGCGGCTTCACCATCCGCAACCCGAACGCCGTCGCCTCATGCTCCTGCGGGCATTCGTTCGACACGGGCGGCAACGAGCCGACATCCCACGGCTGCGGCTGCGGCAGCTGAGCGATCGACCAAGGTTGAGACGAGAAG
>JBPCRG010000231.1:0-3288 GCA_050997095.1 Thermomicrobiales bacterium
TTAGGGGGGGAGAAGAGAAAGGGCACGGTCCGCCGGGCCCGACGGAGGGGGAAGAGCACGCAGGCGCGGGTGCAGCGTTGGGCGGCGGCCCCCGCTGCCGGGTCGAGACCGTTGGAGAGCTGAGACCCTTGGCGCGTCATCGTCATGATCAGCGTCGGTGAAGGGCGGCTGCCCGCAGACCGCCGTTCCACGTCCGAGTTGACCGCAATCGTCGGCGCGGCGCCCGCCGCCTTGTCGCGCATCGTCATCGTCTAGTCCGCCGCCATCGCGGTGTAGCGCGTCGCGGAGCCGTTCGGCAGGGTGAGGCCGGCGGTCGGGATGACGAGCGGATCGCGGACGAAGCCGAGTTTCGGGAAGTCGCTGGTGCCGATGATCCCCGACGACGGCGCGCCGAGCCAATCCTCGAGCAGGGTGCCGTAGACGGAGCGGAAGTCGACGCCGAACTTGAGGTCGCCGTCGTCGAGGTCCGAGAGGCTGGGGTGGTCGCCGAGGATGCCGGGCTTCACGCCGCCGCCGATCAGCCAGAGCGGCGCGGCGGCTCCGTGGTCGGTTCCTCCCGAGGCGTTCTCCGCGACCCGGCGGCCGAACTCCGAGAAGGTCATGATCATCACGTCGTCGGCCCTGCCGATGCCTTCGAGATCGTGCATGAAGGCCTGGACCCCGTCGCCGACCGTCTGCAGCAGCTGGTCGTGCCGCAGGGTCTGGGTGGCGTGGGTGTCGAACCCGCCGAGCGTGATGTGGAAGATGCGCGTGCCCAAGTCGCCCTGGATGATCTTCGCGATCGTCTTCAGGCCGTCGGCGAACGGCGTCTGCGGATACTCGATCGTGCTCTTGTAGCCGCTCGCGATCCGCTTCAACTCGTCGGACGTGGCCAGGGCGTCGATCGAGACCTGGCGGATGTAGTCGTCGTACGACGCCCCGGCGGCGCCGGTCGCGCCGCCGTTGAGCAGCTTCAGGGCGTCGATCTGGTTCACGCGGTCGTCGGGGAACCGGGCGTCGGCCTCGAAGTCGAACGTCTCGATCGACGAGATCGCGGGGACGATGCTCTGGCCGGTCCAGAAGAGGCGGGAGACCGTCGTGCCGACATCGACGGCGTGCAGGCGCTTGTCCTCGCCGGAGCATTGCGCGTCGAGGAAGCGGCCGAGCCAGCCCGTCGATTCGAGCGTGTCGGGGACTGCCGAGGTCCAGATGTCGGTCGAGCGGAAGTGCGAGCGGTTGGGATTGGGATAGCCGACGCCCTGGACCATCGCCATGTGCTTCTGGTCGAAGAGATCCTTGAACGCCGTCAGCTTCGGATTGAAGCCGACCTTGTCGCTGACCGTCAGCACGTCCTTCTCCGCGACGCCGAGCGTCGGCCGCGCCTGGCGGTAGAGCGGGTCGGCGTACGGGACCACGCTGTTCAAACCGTCGTTGCCGCCGCCGAGCTGGACGACGACCAGAATCCGCTTGTTGTCGGCGCCGGTCGGGCAGGCGCCACTCTGCGCCGCGAGCGCGCGGGCGGTCGTGGTCAGGAAGGTCGGGGCGGTGACGCCCATCGCCATGAAGAGGGAGCCGCGGCTGAGGAAATCGCGTCGGGTGAAAGGCATGGTCGTCTCCAAACGCGCCGGAGTGCGGCGCCGGTCATCGCCGCCCGGCCGTCGCCGGGCGGCGAAAAGTCAACTCCGTTGGTAGATCGGCGTCGCCGCGACGAGGCGGACGAGGCCGGCAAGCTTCGCGGCCGCCCATTCCGCATCGCTGGAGAAGGGCGTCGCGGCCACTTTGGGGTCGATGTCGAGGTAGGCGGCGAGCGCGTCGTGCTCCTCCTGCTTCAGATCGCCGTAGAGCAACTGAAGGACCACGGAATCGACGATCTTCGACGACGGCTGTCCCGACGAGGCCTGCAGCAACGACGACAGGTACGGCGAGGCCGCACCCTTCTTGCGTTTGGCCGCCGTCGACCCGCCGAGCAGGCCCAGCACGAGGTTGTACCGGTTGAGCAGCGCGCTGGGGCCGATCCAGCCGAGGCCGCTCGGCCAGCCGCCGACGTTGGGCGGGGCGAACAGCGTCTGACCCATCCCCTGCAGGCCTTGGGCGAGGCCGGGCTTGAGCTCGGTCATGCCGAGTTGGCGGCAGGTCGCGACGACGTACTCGACCGGGCCGCGGACTTTCGCGCGGTAGGCGAGATCGGAGGAGAACTCGGGCGACTGGAAGATCACGCTCAAGGTCTGGCGAATGTCGCCGCCGGACGCGGTGAAGGCGGCGACGAAGGGCGCCAGCGTCTTGTCGTCCGGTTTGTCCCAGACGAAGAACGAGAAGAGTTTTCGGGTGATGAATTGCGCGCAGGCGGGACTGCCGCTGACGATGCGCACGATGTCGTCGCCGTCCAATGGGCCGGTCTCGCCCAGAAAGGTCTTGGCTCCGTCGTCGTGCCATTTGGCGCGGAGGAGGAAATCGGCTCCCCGGACGCGACGGTCCGCCTTGGCTTGCTGTTTCGCGTCGATCACCGCCTGCTGGCTCGGGTCGGCGCCGACCGTCTTGTCGACCTTGCCACTTTTGCGCTTTTTCGCCGTGGCGGCTTGATCGGCCGCACTGGCGGTGGCCAGATCCGGCTGGGAGCCAGAATCTCCACCCTGCACGCCCTGAGCGAACTGCAGCGACCAGCCGGTGAAGGCCCGGGACGACGCCTTGACGTCTGCCTCGGTGTAGTTGCCGACCCCGAGCGTGAAGAGTTCAAGGAACTCGCGGCCGAAGTTCTCGTTCGGCGCCTGCGCCTTGCTTTTCGCGTTGTCGAGCCAGATCAGCATCGCCGGGTCCTGGGCGACGCCGAGCGCGAGGTCGTGGAACGTGCCGAGACCGTGGTCGCGGAGCAGCTCGTACTGCTGCCACATGATCGTCGTGCTCTTGACCTTCTCGATCGAGGTCGCGAAGTGGCCGTGCCAGAAGAGGGCGATCTTCTCGGACAACGGCCGGTTCGTATTGACCATCCGGTGCAGCCAGCGCGACTGGATCCCGCCCGGGGAGGTCGCGTCGAGCCCGAGCGCGGCGAACCCGCCGTCGAGATCGCGCTCCGTGACCTTCTCCGGATGAAGCAGTACGTCGAGCGTGGCGTCGAAGCCGAGCTTCACATACCGGTCCAGCTCGTCGGGCGTGGCGCCGAACCCGGCGCGCCGCAGCAGATGACTGATCCGCCTGCGTTCCTCCATCACCATCCGTCTCTCCTCCCGATCGAACCGGTCGCGCGCCAGGCGGCGCCGACGGCTCGACCACGTAGGGAGAGGGTAGGGGGGGTATGTAACAGGGTTGTAAAGC
>JBPCRG010000297.1:0-2895 GCA_050997095.1 Thermomicrobiales bacterium
GCCCCGATGTCTGCACGATGTCGACCTCGGGCACCCCCGCGGCGCGCAGCCGACGGGCCACCCAGTCCGCCGCCGCGGCCACGTCGGCCGCGTGCGCGGGGTCCGTGCTGATGCTGGGAATCCGCAGCAGCTCGAGCAGTTCCTGAAAATGCTCGTCCCGATGCCCATCCAGATGCGCGCTCCACGCCGCGGTCGTCATCGCCGTCCATCCTCCCCTGTCGCCGTCATCTTTTCGATCAAAAAATGTCGGGCGATTCCAACGCGTCCTGCGATGGAACCACAAGCCCGCTGCCGCCGACCCGTGGCGCCCGAGGAACTCTTTCATTTGAAGGCGAGACGCAATCCGGGCCAAATCACCGGGGAATGCGAACCTCCAACAGATTGTCGCTGGCGTTCACCGTCTCCAGCGCGGCGCCATCCTGCCATGCGGCCAGATCCTCCATCCGCAACGGGCGGTCGCCCCGCACATGGAGCCTCAGGACGCCTTCCGCATATTCCCGCGGCTCCACGGCCGAGACCCAGACGAGCGCCTCCAGGTAGCGTTTCAGCGAGAGGGCCGTTGTCGCACGCGGCACTCCATGGGTCAGCATGGTCGTCGTCGCTTGCGACGCCGCTAAACCATCGTGGTCCAGTGCCCGGTAGCCGGCGCTCGACGATCTCGCCAAGTGCAGATGCGACCCGTGGTCGATCACCCCCGATTGATTGCTCATCTCGTCCGCGTCAGAGGAAGATCGTGCCGTCGGCCCCGCGGCCACGACAACGGCCGAGACGTCTACACCTTCGCCTGACGCCGCCGCACGGAGTTCCGATGGCCAAGCAGCGACTTTGTCACCTCGATCGGCTTCCGCCAGCTCTCCGCCATCGCTCCGATCAGCAGTGGAATCAATTCTGTCGCCCTCCACGTGAGCCGGAGTCGCGGGCTCTCCGTCCGGTCGAGCAGCGGGCGACGAATCGAATCGGGGAAAGTGTTCGCCGTTCTCCGGAAAGACCGCGCGTTCGCGCGACGCACCACTTCCCTCGTCATCACTCGGCAGATCTCCGACCGCAGAGATGGCGCCCTCGTTTAAGCCTCCGTCGGTCGTTGGACCGGCCTCACCGCCGACGACCAGAGCCGAGTCGCCGGGAGCAACGCCCGCCGCCTTACTCGCCTCGGCGACGAACGCATCGAACTCCGATTCGGCTGCGGCGTCCGGAGAGCGCAACTGGCGCTCCGACTCAAGCATCGCCCCGGAGTCGGCGTGATCCGTTCCATCAAAGACGACACCGCCCCCGGCGGTCGAGGAGTTCGAGGAGTTCGAGGAGTTCGAGGAGTCATCGGGCTCGGCCGCCATGAATTCGGCCGGATCCTCCGTTGCCGCGCGCTCCTGCCATGTCGTCGTCGGCTCAGTAGATTCATCAGCCGGAACGGCTGCTTCGTGCGTTGGGGTCTCGTCTGCATCGAAATCGAGCGGCGGATCGTCGGCGGTCGGCAACGTGAACGGCTCCAAGTCCGAGACATCGTCGAAGCGCGATCCGCCGTCGATGTCCGCTTCAGCTTTGTCCAGCGAGGTGGCGGACGTCGGATCCGCCGTCGAGTCGCCGCGATCCTCATCCTCGATCGCCCGATCGTCGCTCCGCGCGACCTCCGGCTCGTGAACCACGACATCCAGATCCTCGATGGTGACGGCCGGAGCACCCTCCCACTGCGCGTCCGCAACATGTTGAGGCTGGATGATTGGGTCTCCCGACTCGCTGTTGTCGTCAACCACTCCTGGATGCGGGCTTGCGTTCGAGCCATTGAGTCGGTTATCGACCTCCTCGGGTTGGGAACTCATCGCAGCCGTTGTCCCCGTCGTCCGCGCAGGTTCGAGCCGCGGGCGCTCGTCACCCAAACTCGCCATTCCGGGAGGCGAAGCCGCGCCGCCTCTCCCGAAAACCTCGGCCGGGATCGCCGAGCCCGAGGAACGCTCGACGAGCCCGCCGAGGGAAGGGGGCTGGCCATGCAGTTCCGTCTCAAGGTCGTCGAGGGTGTCGGCGACCCTCCGCGCGAGGCGCTCCAATCCGCCTTGGAGCATCGAGACCTCGTCGAGCAGGTCCGAGAAGAGACGCCGGTACGCCGACCGGTCTTCGCGCTGCCGGTCGGCCAGCGCCCGCTGCGCCGCGACGAGGTCCGACACGGCGCCCGCACGAGCGGCGGCCGAGTCCCGCAGGAGATCGCCCGCGCGCCGGACGTTGGCCTGAATCACGGCGTCGAACGACTCGTAGAAGCCGAGGCGGTCCCTGAGCGTCGCGAGCTCCAATCCGTCGTCGGTGACGCCGATGGCGGTCATTGGCAGAGAGAGCGGCGGATCGGCGGTCGGCTGCTCCGGCGCCTTGAACGGGCGGGGGTCGACATGGGCAGACTGGTCATGCATCGTGCGGGCTCCCTTGAGCGTTTGCGGTCGGACGCGGGAACGCAGACCTGGCGTGGAATAGCCGCGGATCCGGGCCTAGGATCGCGTTTGCCGACCAGGGCATGCTCCTCGGGTCGGTCGGCGAAACAGCGCCCAAGCCTCGATTCGCGGTCACGCGAGTGTATCACCGACGCCTGAAGGGACGCGGCTCGGGGACGCTCCCGGCAGACCTTGACCTTCGGGCTCCCGTCCCTTGAATCCGATATCACTATGGTCGGAGACAGCCGCTTTTAGTCGGACATCTGTTCGCCCATTCTGGCGATGCGGACCTGTCGATCAGTCGCCGCCCATCGTAGGACCAGATGCCGATGGGTGGGATCTCAGCCGCACAGCGGTAGGAGCTGGAGCGAGGTCATCGGGAAATCCTTGAGGTTGTTGGTGACGAGAATCGCGTCGTAAAACCGGGCGACCGCGGCCGTGGTCGCGTGGGCGAGCGAGATCTGCCTGCCGCGGCGGGCAAAGG
>JBPCRG010000332.1:0-5889 GCA_050997095.1 Thermomicrobiales bacterium
CAGGAGGACCACCAGACCGCCGCCACCCGATGGACGGAATTGACCGACGGGCACCTCTCAGTCTACGTGCTGCACTTGCGCGCCCGGGACTATGCGACCTCGACCGTCGCCCGCAAGACGGCGGCGATCAAGTCGTTCTGCCACTTCCTGCAGGACGAGGGCGTGACCCGGGCCGACGCCGCCGCGAACATGACGTCGCCAAAAGTCGAGAAGTACGTGCCGCGCTCGATCACGCTCGACGAGATCGACCGCCTGCTCGCGCAGCCGCGCGGCGACCACGCCGAATCGCGGCCGGAGGCGATCCGGGATCTGGCGATGCTGGAGACGCTCTACTCGACGGGCATGCGCGTCAGCGAGCTCGTCTCGCTCAACGTCGACCATCTGGACCTTGAGCGCGGATCGATCCGCTGCACCGGCAAGGCTGGTCGGCAGCGGTCGGTCCCGCTCCGGCCGAGCGCCGTGACGGCGGTCCAGAGGTATCTGGATGCCGGCAGGTCCGCGACCCCGCCGGGGGACGAACAGGCGCTCTTCCTCAATCATCGGGGCAACCGCCTGACCCGTCAGGGATTCTGGCTCATCCTCAAGTCGTACGCGGATCGGGCGGAGATCGGGGACATCACGCCGCACACGCTCCGCCACTCCTTCGCTGCCCATCAGCTCGGGCACGGCGCCGAGTTGCGGGACGTCCAGAAGATGCTCGGGCACGTCAGCATCTCGACGACGCAGGTCTATCGGCGGATGGCGACCGACGCGGGCAGGAGCGCGCCTGCGCCCGACGTCCCGATCGAGCCGCCGCCTCCCGCGCCCGAGACCGCCGTCGAAGCGGACGGAATCTCCATCTAGATCCTTTGCCCACCCGGATCGGAGCGCCCGTCGCCGCCGGTCCGGTTCGGGCCGACACATTCATCGTTCGGCCGACCGCGCCGGGCGACGCGACGACGGGGAGACGCTCGATGGCAAACGGCACGCGCGCGGCGAGCATGGAGAAGATCGTCGCGCTCTGCAAGCGGCGAGGATTCGTCTATCCGGGCTCCGAGATCTATGGTGGATTGGCCAACACCTGGGACTACGGCCCGCTAGGGGTCGAGCCGAAGAACAACGTCAAGCAGCTCTGGTGGCGCACGTTCGTCCAGCGCCGGCGCGACGTCGTGGGATTGGACGCCGGCATCCTGATGCACCCGAGGGTGTGGGAGGCGTCGGGCCACGTCGTCAACTTCAACGACCCGCTGGTCGACTGCAAAACCTGCAAGAGCCGGTTCCGCGCCGACCACCTGATCGAGGAGCGCCTCGGGCAGCCCGCCGAGGGCAAGACGCCCGCCGAGATGACCGCGCTGATCGCCGCCGCCAACCTGCCCTGCCCCAAGTGCGGCAACCGGACGCTGACCGAGGCCCGGCAGTTCAACATGATGTTCAGCACGACCATCGGGCCCGTCTCCGAGACGGGGGTGAAGGTCTATCTGCGCCCCGAGACCGCCCAGGCAATGTTCGTCCAGTACAAGAACGTGCTCGCGACCGCCCGCGTCAAGCTGCCCTTCGGGATCGGCCAGATCGGCAAGGCCTTCCGCAACGAAATCACGCCCGGCAACTTCATCTTCCGGGACGTCGAGTTCGAGCAGATGGAGATCGAGTACTTCGTCAAGCCGGAGGCGGGGGGCGCGGCATTCGAGGAGTGGCTGGAGACCATGCGCGGCTGGGTCGCAGCGATCGGCCTGAACCCCGACCATGTCCGGATCCGCGAGCACGCGACGGAGGAGCTTTCGCATTACTCCAGCCGGACGGTCGATTTCGAGTACGACTTCCCGGGCCCGATGGGATGGAAGGAGCTGTACGGCCTCGCGAACCGCACGGATTTTGATCTGACCCAGCACCAGGAGGCCTCGGGCGTCGATCTGACCTACTTCGACCAGGAGGCGAACACCCGCTACCTGCCGCACGTGATCGAGCCGACGTTCGGGGTGGACCGCACGCTGCTGGTTCTCCTGCTCGACGCCTACGACGAGGAGTCGACGGTCGACGTCAACGGCAAGCCGGACACCCGGATCGTCTTGCGACTCTCGCCGAAAATCGCGCCCTACAAGGCGGCGATCCTGCCGCTGATGAAGAAGCCCGAGCTCGCGGACGTCGCGCGCCGCCTCTTCGACGACGTGCAGAACGAGACGAGCTACCTCGTCGACTACGACGAGACTGGCAACATCGGCAAGCGGTACCGCCGCCAGGACGAGGTGGGGACGCCCTTCTGCGTCACCGTCGACTACGACACGCTCGACGACCGGGCCGTGACCGTCCGCGATCGGGACACGACGGACCAGCAGCGGATCGCGTTGGGCGACGTGGTCCCGTTCCTGCGCGCCCGGATCGGATAGCCCGATGGGGCCGACGCAGACCGCAGAACCGGACATCCCGCGAAGACCGAAAACGTCGTGAGCGTCGACGACGGGGCGGCTGCGAACTTGGCGGCCGAGGGGACGAGGCGCGGGGTCGTCGTCCTCAATCGCGACGCCTTCTTCGGGATCCGGATCGGCAACGTCCTGCGCGCACTCGGATATGACGTGACCTTCGTGAAGGATGCCGCGACCTTCTCGGAGCGTTGTCGTGCTGCGGACCATGCCCCCTTCATCGGTGTTGTCGACATCAACGCCGACGTCGATTGGTCCGAGATCGGCGCGTTCACCGTCGATCCGACCACGACCACACCCCTGCTCGCGTTCGGCTCGCACCTCGACATCGCCGGTCGCCGGGCAGCGAAAACGGCCGGGGTGAGACGGGTCGTGACCAATGGCGAGTTCCATCAGAACATGGTCGAACTCGTGGGCCGCTACGGGCGAGACTCCGCGTCGACGGCCGACATCGATCCGAGTGTCGGGGGCCAAAACGGCTGACTTCCAGTTCAACCCTATCCTCAGAAACGCGCCGCCTCGCCCCCGTCGTTCCAAGCGGAGCCCGCAGGCGACGTCGAAGAATCTCTTCGACCGAAGGGAGAATCGTCGCCAGAGTAGGCAATGGCATATAACGATGCTCGGCCCATTCAATGCATGAATTGTCATTCGGCACGTTTGAGAACCCCCTCTCGACTCCGACTTGTCCGCATCGATTGACGTCGTACCGTTGTGGACGTACTATATGTACGTACACCAGTGGATGCGCATAAGTGCGGCGGCCGCAGGCAGAAGCGTCGGAGGTCAGATGTCAGCGACGTCAACGGCAGTGGATCAGGTCGAGGGCTCCTCGAAGGGACGGCCCGCACCGGGCTCGCTCGGAATTGGATTGAACGGTCCGACAATCACGATCATCGCCACGGCGGAGTCGGGAGCGCTCTCGATCGCGGCGGCGGTGGAGATCTTCTTCGGCGATCTCCGGCTGGCGCCCCGGTCGAAGAAGACTTACCGCTGCGGGGTCGCGAAGTTCCTCAACCATCTGGCCCGGCATGAGGGGATCGACCCCGAGACCGCGCCGGTGACCACGATCACCGCCGACCACGTGACGTCGTTCGCCGCGATGATCGTCCCGGCCGACGTGCGCACGCCGGAGGAGGTCTCGCAGATGCGGACCGCCCAGAACAACCTGTCGGCCGTGCGCAAGTTCTGCGCGTACCTCGCCGCCTACGACCTCCATCCGACCCTCGCCACGGACAGGCTGCGCGTGCGCATCGCGGCGATGATGCCGCGCTTCACGCCGCCGCCGCCCGACGTGAAGCTGAGCGACCTCGATCTCGTCGTGGAGTTCGTCCGCGGCGACAGCCGCGACGCCAATCCGCAGAAGGAGTTGCGCCGGGTCAAGGTCCGGGCGATGATCCTCTTCCTCTTCCGGAGCGGGGTCCGCGTCTCCGAGCTCTGCGCGCTGCGGCGGCGCGACGTCGATCTGGCCGAAGGCACGGCGCACATCTATCGCGCCAAGGGGGGCAAGAGCCGGACCGTCCATTTCGACGCCGAAACCGCCGAGGCCCTGACCGCGTATTGGAAGTTGCGGGCCGACCCGATCCGGGGAGCGGGCGTGCTGCCCGCGTTCAGCGGCCGCGACAAGGCCGGCGAGGCCGGAAGCTCGATCAGCCCGCGGACGGTGGAGCACATCGTCTCCCAGCTCTGCATGGTCCTGGGCATCGAGAGCGAGGTGACCCCCCATTCCTTCCGACATGGACTTGCCACCGAACTGGTTCGCCGCCGAGTGCGGGAATCCACCGTCCAGACGATCCTCGGCCATGCCTCGCCGCAGACCACGCGGATCTATGTGCACAGGACGGCGATCGACGTCGCCGACGAATACCAGGACGCGTTCTGCCGCTACCGACCGCCCAGCTCCGGGCAGTAGGCCGTCTCGCCGGTCGGCATTCCGTTCCCGACCGCTGAGCGCCGTCTGCGGCGGATTGCTGATCGTCGCGCTGCTTTCCGGATGCGCATCAGGCCGGGCCGACGAGTCCCGGATCGCGGCGGAGAAGGACGCGACGCAGGGCGCCGTCCTGCCGGGGATCCAGGCGACCAAGATCATCGAGGAGTTCTTCGCCTCGACTCCGGTCGTGAGGCCCGCTCCGACCCAGCGGCCGGTGCTGGCGTCGCTCGCGCTGGCGACGCGGGTGAACGCGGACGGCACGGCGCAGGACGTGGTCCGCTCGGTCGGCGGCGGCGGCACAGTCTACGCGGTCGCGGAGATCTCCTACCTCAACGCCGGTCAGACCGTCCACGCCGTCTGGAGGAACGCGGCGGGCGATGAGGTCGGACGCTCGGAGGTCGCGGTCACTCAAACCACCCGACGCGCCTTCATTCCCCTTCCCTGGGCGGCCAGCGGTTCCGGCTCGTTCGCGGTCTTCGTCGATGTCGACGGCGTCCTGATGAACTCCCTGGTCTTCCAGGTCGGATAACTTGGCCGCGAGGACGTCCTACGCGGGAGCGATGGGACGCGAAAGCCGTGTTGCGCACCCGTGGAGTCGCCCGTAGACTGACGCCGGTCGGGGTTTCAGGCCCGCGCGGGGGCGCGGCGAGGCAGAGTGCGAAACGCGGAAGGGGCGGGGGTGTCGAATAACGCCATGCTCAAGAATCTGGTCGTGGAATTTCTCGGGGCGTTCGCGTTGTGCTTCATGGGCATCGGCGCGATCATCCTGACCCAAAACAGCAACATCGTCGCGATCGCGCTGGCGCACGGCCTGGCGTTCGGTCTGATGGTGCTGGCCGCCGGACACATCAGCGGCGGACATTTCAATCCGGCGATCACCACCGCCATGCTCGTGACCCGGCGGATCGATCCGCGCACCGCCGCGCTCTACATCGTCGCCCAGCTGGCGGGCGCGACGGCCGCCGCGGGCGTCCTGACCGCCACCTACCGCGACGTCGAGCGCAACGCGGTCAACCTCGGGCTGCCCGCGGTCGGCAAGAACCTTTCGTCCGGCAACGCCCTGGTGATGGAGATCGTGCTCACCTTCTTCCTGGTCTTCGTCGTCTTCGGGACCGCGGTCGACAACCGCACGCCCAAGATCATCTCCGGGCTCGCGATCGGGCTGACCATCACCATGGGCATCCTGGCGGGCGGAGCCGTCAGCGGCGCGGCGATGAACCCGTCCCGCTGGTTCGGCCCGGCCATCGTCCAAGGCGATTTCACCGACTTCTGGATCTGGATCGTCGGCCCGGTCGTCGGCGGCGTGCTCGCGGGCGTGCTCTACAACGACATCCTGCTCGGCGGCACCACGCCGACCGCCGCCCCGAGGCAGAGTGCTCCGGCTCCGGTCGCCGCCGCCACGTCCGATGAGGCGTCGGTCTCGGCCGAGCGCTCACGCCGCTCGCAGCGCCGGAACCAGCGCTGACGCGTCGGGACGACGGCCTGCTTCGATCCCGGGAGCGGGGGGGGGGGGGGGGGGGGGGGGGGGGGGGGGGGGGGGAGGGCGCGGGGGAGGGGAGAGAGGAA